>JAOZLR010000162.1 GCA_029934735.1 Bacteroidales bacterium | reverse complement strand
GATTTACGATTTATATTACAAAAGCAACATCTTTCAAATCGCATTCCAACTTCCGGCCATCTTTAGTGTCAAGTTGTAAATGTCCGAAGTTCGAAATTCCTGTAATCCTGGCATCAATAATTATCCCTTCATATTTGAAAGCGTGAATCTCATTAAACCTGTAAAGAGATTCCAAATACTCAGAATCTAATTGAGTAAACTGATTGGCTTTTAGCTGTTCATATCTTGTATCCAGCTTTTTACATACAAGGTCAAGACATTCGTCCAGGTTTGACTCTTTGCCCCGATATTTAATAAATGACACTGGATTGGGAGCTTCACTTATAAACTTAACCTGATTGATATTTATTCCAAATCCGGCAACCGTAAAATCGAGGATATTACCCTTAATGGTATTATTTATTAAAATGCCTGCAACCTTTCCATCATTTATGTAAATATCATTTGGCCATTTTATGGTAATCTTTTCATTTGGAACCCTCTCTCTTACAAAATCATAAATCCCAAGCGACATTGCTTTATTTAGTTCAAACTGTCTTTCGACAGGCAGAAAATGCGGAAACAAACAGACCGAAAATGTAAGGTTTTTGCCTGGCTCACTTTCCCACCTGTTTTTATCAAGTCCTTTGCCTTTTGTCTGATTATGTGTAACTACAATCGTTCCGTCACTCGGAATTTTTTTATTTCTGAAAAGCTCAAGCGCATATTCATTAGTTGAGTTCACACTGCCGGGCCTGATAATATTTTCTTTGTCCCCAATCATTTATTAAATCTCTGAAAAATTAATGTAAAACCAAACATTTACAAGCTGATTTTGTTAGTCAGTATTTCATTTTAAATGTTGCAAAAATGATTACTTTTGCACAAAATAAAATTTATATGGCAGCTAAAGTACAAAAAAATGAATCGAAGCGTTTATCGGAAGTGATAATTGAAGGGATTCTGGATAAGAAGGGCGAAGAGGTAGTAAGGCTCGATTTGACTAATATCCCCAATTCGGTGAGTAATTATTTTGTGGTTTGCCATGCAGGTTCAAAAATTCAGGTTGAAGCTATTGCCGGTTCGGTTGAAGAACACACTTTGAGAGAGCTTAGGGCAAAGCCATGGCACAGGGAGGGTTTTGAGAATGCGGAATGGATATTGTTAGACTATGTCGATGTTGTTGTTCATATTTTTCAGGAAGAGACAAGAAAGTTCTATAACCTTGAGAAACTTTGGGCTGACGCAGAGGTGAAAAGTTTCAAGTTGAAATAGTTTAATTGATTAGTTTTTAAGATTAGAAAATAAGTTAAGTCATAATGGCAGAAAATAATAATATAGACGATAAACAAAAATCAAAGGATATTAACAAACAAAGCAAGTATTCTAAAAAAGGGGGGGAGGAAGATAAAAGTCCCAGGAAAAAATCTTCTAACCCTTTTTCTGGAGGCAAATCATCCAAAAATAAATTCAATTTTTATTGGATTTATGGAATTATAGCAGTTGTTTTTCTCATCCTTTCGTTTCCTAACATGTGGTCTGGAGAAGTTAAAAATCTGGATTGGGGTGAGATTAAGGAAATGCTCATAAATCAGGATGTCGAAAAAATTATTGTCATAAATAAAGAAGAGGCCGAAATATATCTCAAAAAGGATAAACTGAATGATGCCAGATACAAGGATAAACTTCCTAATGGTTCTAGTGAATTCGGACCTCAATTCACATACACAATAGGTTCATACGACAGCTTTAAAGAGGATGTTGAAAAAGCACAGGAAGGTATCGAAAATCCTATATATCTGAAAAATGAAACCAGGCACAACTGGTCGGGTGAAGTGCTTGGATATATTTTGCCACTTCTTATATTAGTTGTTGTTTGGATAGTAATAATGAGGATGATGAGCAGAGGCGGTGCCGGTGGAGGACAGATATTTAGTATTGGAAAATCAAAAGCTCAGCTTTATGATAAGGAGGCAGCTGTTAATGTTAATTTCGATGATGTTGCAGGGTTGGAAGAGGCAAAGGTAGAGGTTATGGAAATTGTTGATTTCCTGAAAACTCCTGACAAATACACAAACCTGGGAGGCAAAATTCCAAAGGGTGCTTTGCTGGTTGGGCCTCCGGGAACCGGTAAAACTCTTCTTGCTAAAGCTGTGGCTGGCGAAGCTCAGGTTCCGTTCTTTTCGATCTCCGGCTCCGATTTTGTTGAAATGTTTGTTGGTGTGGGTGCATCAAGGGTACGCGATCTTTTCAAACAAGCCAAGGAAAAAGCTCCCTGTATCATCTTTATTGATGAGATTGATGCAATAGGCCGGGCAAGAGGAAAAAACTCTATGACTGGAGCAAATGATGAAAGGGAAAACACCCTTAATCAACTACTTACTGAAATGGATGGCTTTCAGAGTAATACTGGTGTCATAATCCTTGCAGCAACAAACAGAGCAGAAATTCTCGACCGGGCATTACTCCGAGCAGGTCGTTTTGATCGGCAAATACATGTTGAACTTCCTGATCTTGAAGAGAGAAAGGCAATATTTAAGGTTCATATGAAACCGCTTAAGAATTCGGACAAGGTTGAAGTTTCTTTTCTTGCAAAGCAAACACCGGGTTTCTCCGGAGCTGATATAGCCAATGTTTGTAACGAATCTGCTCTTATTGCAGCCAGGAATAACAAAAAGATTATCGAAAAACAGGACTTTCTGGATGCTATTGACAGGATTATTGGTGGGCTCGAAAAGAAGAATAAAATTATTTCGGCATACGAGAAAAAAATTATTGCATACCACGAAGCAGGACACGCTGCTATAAGCTGGCTGACAGAGCATGCTCATCCTTTGGTTAAGGTCACAATTGTGCCAAGGGGTAAAGCCCTGGGAGCAGCATGGTATCTGCCCGAAGAGAGGCAAATTACTACCTTCGACCAGATGTTTGATGAACTGACAGCCACAATGGGCGGTAGAGCTTCAGAGTTTGTGAATTTTGGTAAAATATCAACTGGCGCTCTAAATGATCTTGAAAAAGTTTCAAAGCAAGCTTTCAACATGGTTGTCTATTTTGGTTTAAACGACAAAATCGGAAATGTGTCATATTATGATTCTACCGGCCAGCAGGAGTATTCATTTGTTAAACCTTACAGTGAGAAAACAGCCCAGTTGATTGACGAAGAGGTTAGTGTACTTATTGAAAAGGCTTATAATCGTGCAATAAAAATTATAAAGGACAATAAAGAAAAGGTTGAAAAACTTGCAAAGGTTCTTCTTGAAAAAGAGGTTATTTTCCGTGAAGACCTTATTAAAATATTTGGTGAACGTCCGTATGAAGAAAGAAGGAAGAAGCTTGAAGAAGATGCAGAGGAGGAGGTTAAACTGCTAAAAAAGAATAACAAAAAAAACAAGGTTAAACAGCTTCCTATTGACAATGAAAATGACAAGAAAGAGGATGAGAATAAGAACAGCGAAATTGATGGTAAACCTGATACGAAAAGTAAAGAATAAATAATTTTATATCTGAAAAATGGACGAAACAACATCAAGAGAAAAGGTTCTAAAGAAGGTCAGAAATGCACTGATTAGTAAAAATGAGAACCCCTATTCTTCAATTGATATTGATTCTTCGGTTTATAAGGAAATTGAAGACACACTGGATATTACTTTTGCACAAGAGTTTACAAAGGTGAGCGGGAAATTCATCTATTGTGAAAACGAATCTGAATTAAAGGAAAATCTTAATACATTTATAGATGAAAATGAATGGGATAACGTTTTTTGCATTGAGCCTGAAATAAAGAAAGTTCTTGATGATGCTGGCATACCTTTTAAATCGGATGAGAATGATTTTATTTCGATGGAGGTTGGAATAACTTATTGTGAGTTTCTGATTGCACGCCTGGGAAGTATTATGATATCTTCAAAACAAACCTCAGGAAGAAGAATGAATGTTTTTCCCGAGCATCATATTGTCATTGCAAATATCTCGCAAATAGTACCTGACATAAAAGATGCATTGCTTGGAATGAAAGAGCGATACGGAAAGGATATGCCCTCGTTAGTTTCTGTAATTACAGGACCGAGCAGGACCGCTGACATTGAAAAAACATTGGTTATGGGTGCACACGGCCCAAAGGAACTATATCTTTTTTTAGTTGATAACGAATAAAATTTATAATTATGGAAGAGAATATGAGAGAGGTTTATGCGGCTGATAAAATGTACAGGGTGGAGATGATGCAACAAATGCTAGTAGAGAACAAAATTGAATGCTTTGTGCTGAATCAAAAGGGCTCCGGATTGTTACTTGGAGAAATTCGCCTTTTCGTTGATGAAAAAGATGAAAAAAAGGCCCTGGAGCTTATTAGTAAACACGATATGTAGTCGTATGATTGGGTATTCCACATTTTGTTGGAGACACCTTTTATTATTAAAATCAATTATGGAATGAGTTCTGATTGGGTAAAAATATATGAATCATCTGATTTGTATAGAGCGGAAATCTATAAAGGGGGACTTGAAGCTGAAGGTATCGAAGCCGTTATAATGAATAAAAAAGATTCGGCATATCTTTTCGGGAGAATGGAACTGTATGTACAACCTGAAGATGCAATAAAAGCAATACATTTAATAAACACAATAGAACAAAGTTGAAAACTCTCATAACAAGAACTATTTCCGGACTGGTTTTTATAATTCTGATAATCGGTTCGGTTTTCCTGGGCCCGTTTGCTTTTGGATTTGTATTCCTTGCGTTTCTTGTATTAGGGATGATGGAATTACTTAATATGGTTAAGATAGCAGGTTATAAACCCGCCACCGTTCCTGTTCTTATTACAGCAATTTTACTATACGATATTGTGCTACTTTATATCTGGAATTACATCCCGGCACAATGGATGATTATAAGTGTTCCTCTCATTTTCCTGATTTTTATTTTTGAGCTTTACAGAAAAAGCAATACTCCCCTTCAAAATATAGGCCTGGGATTTTTGGCAATTATATATGTTGCTGTTCCATTTGCCTTGATGAATTTCTTTTTCTATCCAAGGATGGACACATCAATTCCTGTAAAAGGAGTGCTGCTGGGGTTTTTCTTAATAATATGGGTTAACGACACTTTTGCTTATCTGACCGGAATGGCAATCGGAAAACATAAGCTGTTTGAGCGTATTTCGCCTAAGAAAACCATCGAAGGAAGTCTGGGAGGTTTTATTTTCGCTTTAGCAGCTTCTTATCTCCTTTCATTAATATTTGATGAGCTAAGTTTATATGAATGGCTGGGATTGGCTGCGGTTATTGTTATTTTTGGTACTTTTGGCGATCTGGTTGAATCGATGTTCAAGAGAAGTACAAATATTAAAGACTCAGGCAATATTATGCCGGGACACGGTGGCATTCTCGATAGATTCGACAGTGTTTTGATGGCTTCTCCATTTGTTTTTGTTTATATACTGATTGTGCTGAACTAATTATGAAAATGAGAATACATAAAGAGGGGTGGGCAGTAATGGGACTTGTGCTGTTGTTGGTTTTAATAATTGCTGTTGTAGTAAATCTTGTTTTCCCAAAGCAGACAATCATTCATTACCTGTTATATAGTATAGGATTAGTTTTTTACTTTTTTGTTGTCAGATTTTTCAGAGATCCAATAAGGCTGGTAGAACCGGATGACAGTGTTATAATTAGCGGAGCAGATGGTAAAGTTGTAGTAATTGAAGATGTAAAGGAAACAGAATATTTCAAAGATATGCGTAAGCAGGTCTCTGTATTTATGTCTCCTCTGGATATTCATGTCAATTGGTTTCCGATTAGTGGAAAAGTGAAATATTTCAGACATAACCATGGATTCTACTTTATTGCTTCTAAACCCAAATCATCGGATGAGAATGAGCGGACTACCACGGTAGTTCAGCTAAAGGATGGTACGGAGATTCTCTTTCGCCAGATTGCAGGAACTGTTGCCCGCAGGATTGTCTGTTATGCAACAGAAGGCAAAGAAGCTCTCCAGGGTGAAGACCTTGGAATCATTAGATTTGGTTCCCGCTTCGACCTATTCCTTCCCTTAGATACAAAGATTGAAGTTAAAATTGGGCAAAAAGTAACTGGTTGCGAAACGGTTATGGCAAGGCTATAATAGGGATATAGCTGTGTGTAATTTGTTTCACAAGTTTTACCACGGACTCTTTCGTGCCGAAATTTTGGTATTAACTATAGCCTTGTGGGTTGTTAATCCGAAAGTAAAAA
>JAOZLR010000161.1:5136-6215 GCA_029934735.1 Bacteroidales bacterium | reverse complement strand
AGCAGCAACAGTTAAAAATAATTTTTTCATAAAACCTGATGTTTAAGTTGACTAATTATATTTTAAGACAATCCTTCTCTCAAAATGTATGCCTGCAAAAGTAAATTATTATAAATGAATGGGAAAGGATTTAGTAAAACAAATTGTACTTGCAAAAAAAGACTCCATTCGGACATCACTTGTCCGTATTTGAACAGTGCAAACTATTTACTAAATATAACCAGAATAAATAAAATTTGTGCTTTTACTTGCATTTCTCCGAAACACCTGCGACACTTCCCAATATTGTCTCAACAGCATCAGCTTTCATATCGCTTACCAATGTGTTATCAGCCTTAACACTATTTATTAACTCTTTTGCAGTACACCATTCTGCCTTTTCAGCAAAAGCGTTAACTTTGGCAAGCATATATATCAGATTTATTGTCTGACTTTTCGGTGACTTTGTTTTTGCCATCTCAAGCAGATTGAGAGCCTCATCATTACTTGCACTTTCATCAACAAACATCAGATATCCAAGTATAAACAGGTCGTCAGCAGAAAGTTTATCATAATCCAAATCTTTAAATGACATTTTAGTCTTTCTTCCAAGGAACATCTTAAATGTTTCAACATTATTTACATTCCAGGTGCCTGATGAAGCAAGTGCATCAATAATAGCAGCCTTTACATCAATTGTTACATCATCGTCTATCAAATGATTAGCAATTCTGCCATCAAGGTTTCCATTTTCGGCTTGAACGACATTTTCATTTTCAAGATATGACTTATAAAAACCTGGGGCAACATTAATACCGCCCGCCATTAGTACTGTTGAGAATAAAATAACAATGGCACTTAAAGATAATTTAATACTTTTCATAATTATAACATTTATATTTGAAGACTAGGCAAGCCTTGTCTTTACGTAACATTTACAGCTACAAAAATAACACTTTTATTGGAAATTCCTGATATAAAAATAACCAACATATAGATATATGACATTCCACAGGTATGATTTGGTTGCAAATAAAAAAGAAATAATTTGCAATACTGAACTTATGTTCATTAAATTTGCAGGCAAAAGACAGCGAAGC
>JAOZLR010000161.1:0-5036 GCA_029934735.1 Bacteroidales bacterium | reverse complement strand
ACAGCGAAGCGAATATAAAAAAGCAACAGCAAAATATGCCACGTCCAAAAAGAAATCGGCGAATGCACCAGCCTCCCATTTTAAGGGGGTTTAAACCTTTTGGTGCTCCACCTTCTTTGAAGGATGCCGTTAATTTGCTGTTTGAGGAATATGAAGCATTACGCTTGGCTGATTACGATAATCTTACTCAGGAAGAGTCAGCCAAAAAGATGAATGTTTCGCGCCCGACATTTACAAGAATTTACGACCATGCAAGAAAAAAAATAGCAATGGCTTTTGTCGAGAACAGATCCATTGTGATAGATGGTGGGAATATTGAGATGCATGATGAGTGGTACAGATGTTTGGATTGCAATAGCGTGTTTAAATATCCGGCTTCGGCAAAAGGATTTACAACCTGCCCTACCTGTAACTTAACAAATATTGTACATATCAACAAGCAGATTAGGGAGAGTACTGAAAAAGGTAAATTTGAAACTGGCTACTCCACTGATTCTGCATTTTGTATTTGTCCGGAATGCGATTTTAAAATCACTCATAAAAAAGGTATTCCTTGCAGGCAAATGATTTGTCCCAATTGTAGCACAAAAATGAAAAGAGATTTAAATTAAAAAAATAGCAGATTATGATAAAAGTAGCAGTTCCTATAGCAAATAATGCACTCAGTATGCATTTCGGTCATGCAGAACAATTTTTAGTTTTTGATACAGAAAACAATCAAATTTCAGGTACTAAAGCCCATTCTCCTCCCCCACACGAGCCGGGAACCTATCCACGATGGCTTGGCTCTTTGGGAGTTACTGATATCATAGCCGGAGGATTGGGGCAGAGAGCAATTGACATTTTCCTGCAGAATGGGATTAATGTCTATACTGGAGTTAATATCGCTACTCCTGAAGAACTTGTTATGCAGCTACTTAATGGCACACTTGTAGCAGGAGTGAATTTGTGTGATCATTAAGTTTTGTATTGATTTCATCATTATCAGACAACCTTTTTGCTAATAAATCTCTCTTTAATGGAGATTGGAATATCTATTTTGTATTTTTGCAATTAATAAATCGTAGATAATTAATGAGATTTAACAGACGCCATATACTCCTCATCATTCTTCTACTAGCAGTAATAGTTTTATTCCTGCCAATTAAAGTACACTACAGTTTTCAGGCAACATCTTTCGTATATCCTGCAAAAGAATGGAATTTAAAAAGAGGTCAGGGCGATTCATATACCAGTGAGTTGTATAATCTTAAGACCAATTCTGTGAGCAATGTAAAAAGCTATATATTTGAAAGAGGCGATATTCCAGAGGTACATATAAAAGCAGGCTTGACATCTAACAGTTTTGTAAAAAAAAGTGATACGATTGCATACATTCGTTCCTATTTCATCGAAAATGAATTGACACGATTGAATAATTTGAAAGCTGTAGAAGAAGCCGCACTAAATGCTAAAATAGCAGGTGAAAAGAAGGAACTTATTGATATTGCAAAACAAAAATTTGAATATGCTAAGCAACAATTAGTACTTGATGAAAAAACCTTCGCACGACAAACATTACTTTTTAAGGATAGTATTATTCCTATGGCAGAATTTGAAATTGCTGAGAACTCATATAGCCTTGCAAAGATTAATGTTCAAATAGCACATACCGATTTACTTTCATTACAGACAGGAGTTAAGTCAGAAGAAATCTTGTTAATTGAGAGGAGGATAGAATCTTATTCAAACGAAATCCAGACATTTTATAACCTTCAAAAACAATATTATATAACCCCATTAATTGACGGTCTTGTGAGTTTTAAAACCGATGTTGAAACTATTATTTCTGTAACTGACACGAGTCAGTATATTTTAAAAATACCCATAAAAATTTCCAACATCCAATATTTAAAAAACCTTACAGCAATAAAATTTTCAGTTCCGGGTTATGATAACAGAATTGATGCATCTTTCATTGATCTGGAGGAAAATGTCAATTTTCAGGCTAACCAGCAGATGGTAATTGCTAAAGCACTTATTCATTCAAATTACAAAATCTATCCGGGAATGGCCGTTCAATGTAAAGTTATTTGTGATAAAATTACTATCTTTGAATTTTTAAAAAGAGGAATACATCTTCGATTGTAATTAATGAGACACGAGTTCAAATATATTGTTCACGAAAGTAAAATTGACACACTTAGGCAAATGGTTCTGCCATTTGTTAATGTTGATAAATTTGCCGACGCATCTGATAGTAACCAATATACTGTAAGGTCAATATACTTTGATACACCAAGATATGATTTCTACTTTGAAAAAATTGATGGAATAAAGAACAGAAAAAAAGTAAGACTACGAGGATACGATAAGGAGGATAATAATAATACAGTTTTTTTAGAGATTAAACGAAAATATGATTCCCCGATAATAAAATACAGAGCTCCTGTAAAATTTGAAGATGCCATTGATATTTTTAGACAATCAAGGATTAATGGACATATCATTTTGCGTGACAGTTTCCCAAAAGGCTATGAAAACTCTAAAAGATTTTTTTATCAGGTTTACAGTAAAAATCTCAGGCCTGTGGTTCTTGTTATCTATGAAAGAGAAGCTTATTTAAGCAAATTTGATGAAACTGTCAGAATTACTTTTGATAAAAATCTTAGGGGCTCTCCTTATCCTTCTTTGTCTCAGTTATATAGTGAAGAAAATGCAAAGCGGTCAATTCCCGGGCATTTTATTCTTGAAGTGAAATTTAATAATCATTTTCCCGGATGGCTTTCTCCTGTTGTTTCAAGACTTGGCTTAAAAAAACAATCTGCATCAAAATATGTAATAACAATGGATACAAATAGAATTGCAAGTCGTTTATCGAAATCAACAGTATATACAAGGTCAAAATGGTTTAATTCCTATTAAAATCCAATAATATGTTTGATCAATTTCAAAATATTGAGCTATTTCCTGTAACTATTTTAGATGTGTTTACCAATTTGATGGTTGCTTTGGTATGCGGTATTATCATAGCTGTTGTTTACAGATTTATTTATAAAGGTCCAAGCTATTCGGTAACTTATGTCAACTCACTAGTACTTCTGGCATTAGTAACCTCTTTAGTGATGTTGGTTATTGGCAACAATCTGGCGCGAGCATTTGGATTAGTAGGTGCTATGTCGATTATCCGTTTTAGAACAGCTGTAAGAGATGTTCAGGATATTGTTTTCATCTTTTTCTCGCTTGCTGTTGGTATGGCCTCTGGAGTTGGTCTCCATCTAATAGCGTTAGTTAGCACGATTACAATTAGTATTATTGCTGTTGTTCTTGTAACTTTTAATTTCGGTGCACCAAGAAAAAGGGAGTATTTATTGCAGGTAGCATTTGTATCAACTCCTGAGAATGAATCAAGCCTTGAGTCAATCTTAAGAAAACATTGCAAAAAGCTTCGAATGGTAAATATGAAAAACCTGGGTGATAAAAATATGGAAATTTTTTACCATGTAAGTTTTAAGAATAAAAATAAAAGCAGCGAGTTACTTAGAGAATTAGATGAGTTTAATCAGATTCTAAATGTGAATCTTTTCTTTGATGAGGACGATACAGATACCTCATTTTAGATATTCCTGATTCCAGCTTCAGAAAATCCCATTATAATTATTCATTTATTCCCACATACAGCCCGTTTCCATTTTCGGAATAGAGAATTTTTGTTTTGGCAAAAAAGTATTTCATCTCCTCATCGAAGCCCTTTTTGAAATTTATGTAATCACTTCTCTCCAGAAATTCCAGTATTTGGATTGCGGGAGAAGTCTTTTTGTAAAAATCGTGAATCACGACATATCGTTTGGCAACACGCTTCATCTCAGACAAAACACGGGTGCGCTTGTCTTTTTTCATACCATGCAATACAAAAGAAGCTGTCACAAGATCAAAAGAATTATCTTCAAACATTTTAAGATCCTCACCACTCCCCTGTTCAAAGGTTAATTCAGGGTGGTTCTTTTTAGCCTGATAAACCATCTTTTTAGAAAAATCAACACCATGAGCTTTAGATAATCCATGCTCGTCAATAGCTGCTAACCATGCGCCTGTCCCGGAACCCACATCAAGTGCAGTCAACTTTTTCAATGGAATATTTTCATTAAGCAAAGCCACCATACCTATATACTCCTGTTTAATAGACTTATCTATCAAACCGTAAACGGGAGCTATCAGGTTAAAAATGAACTTTGCCCTTTTGTCCTCATCTTTTGAAAAATAATGAAATATGCTCATAATCAATTTTTGTAATGATTAACGACAAGCATGGGCGCTTGTCGCATAAGATAGTGGACGCTTGTCGCATTAAAAAAAAACGGACATTTGAACAACTACACACTATACGGCAGTGAAGAGTGATGCAGGTCAATTTTCAAACCATCATCTGTTATTATGTAACCAAAAGTATATTCTACTTTCATTTCGTCTTCATTCAAATCCGTAAAATAATAATTTCCCATTGCAATTGCTCTGTTTTTCTCCAATATCATTCCTATGTTCTCAAACCGTACTTTTGTCCAGGGCTGCAGAGCAAAGCCATGATCTTCAGGATATTTTTCACTTCCTCCTATGAAATATGATTTTGCGGCTTCCAATGTTGGACGAAACTGAATTTCAGCTGCTTTAGTAGGTTTGAAAAGGATTTCCTTTTCGTCAACTGCATAAAGTTTTTTGATCTGTATTTCAGCTTCTTTTTCACAAAGCGCCATATTGGTTTTAAGGCTACCAATCTTAACAAGTGCATTCCCCCAGGCTTTCTGTGCTGCCAGTACTTCTTTTTTTGTTATCATAATTATCAATTTTTAACTTTTGATTAGTAGTTTAACATCCTAGAAATCGTATTGTTCTAATTTCGGTTCAAATATATGAATTTTTCAATCTAACTCCCAAAGAACATCAACTAGATAAAGCATATAAAAATATCTCATTAGAAATCATACACATCTGATAAGGATGTACGGCAAATTGGCGATGGCCTTTTATAAGAAATCCTTGAATGGCTAAAATGTCAAATA
>JAOZLR010000160.1 GCA_029934735.1 Bacteroidales bacterium | reverse complement strand
TCATATCGTTTCTCTATTCCATTTTTGTAATGAATGGTTATAAATGGAGTTCCGTCATTATTATATTTTATCCATTCACCGTCCTTCAATCCCATTGAATAATTACCTTCTTTCTTTTTATTGCCATTTGACCAGTACCAGGTATGCCGTCCGTTTGGATTATCTTCAATAAACTTTCCCTCAAAGTTTAACTGGCCGTTGTTATAATAGCTTTTCCATAATCCATGACGCATTCCATCAAGATATTCACCTTCTTCACGATGATCGCCATAATTGAAAACCCATTTGCCATCTTTATAATCCTCAATATAATCTCCTTCGGCAATAACACTTCCGTATTCATCATATTCAATGCTGTGTCCGTCAAGCATTCCGTTAAAATAGCTCTCTTCACGTTCAAGCTGTCCGTCAGAATAGTACCACGACCAGATTCCGTCAAGTTTACCATCATTATTATAACTACCTATTTGCTCAAGCTGACCATTAAAATGATAAAATTTCCATTCACCTATTCTTTTCCCTTTATCATAAGTACCGACTGATTTTACGGCACCATTCGGATAGTATTCTGTCCACGGACCATCCCTCAAACCTTCCTCATCTGTAATACCTTCGCCTGTAACTATCCCGTTATGAAAAACATATCCTTTCACAATATTGCCTTCTTCATCATACTCTCTACGGACTCCCTCGGGCACATCATCTTTAAAGCTTGCCATCACTTTTACTTTCCCGTTAGGATAATATTCTGTTTTTATTTCAAGTTTGGCAAGCTCGGCAACATTCTCCTGCAGCACACCGTCAACATATTTTGAAGTAGAGATAAGATTCCCGTCTTCATCATAATCCTTAAAATATCCATTTTTAAGATCGTTTTTATAAACACCCTCTTTTCTTATTTTACCATCAGAATAAAACCACACCCATTTTCCCTGTTTTAACCCTCTCTTATCGATACGGTTAATATTTTCAATCTCTTCAATATATCCTTTTCTGTAATGAATAAGCTCTATTACACGACCATCGTCAGAAGCAAACATTTTCCCTAATCCTTCTTCGAGGCCATCAACAAACGGGACCTCCTTTTTTAATTTTGTATTTGGATAAAAATATAAAGTAAATCCCTGTTTTACATCATCAATAAAATTTTCTTCCATCACCTCTTCTTCCTGGTAAGTCCGTCTTATGCCATTTTTTTTACTGTTTTTATAAGCTATCTGTAAAACAACTTTTCCGGTATCATTATAAAAAGTCCAAATACTATCAAGTTCGAAATTCACTCGTTTTCCTTCAGATTTAATAACACCACTTTTAAAAAATGTTTTCCAGTAATCATCAGGCTTTCCATCTCGCATAGTTCCAACACTCGAAATCTGACCATTTTCATAATAAAACACAGTTAAACCATTTGGATTTATGCTGTCAGCTTCATTTTGGGCATTCAAACCCGCAATAATAAAAAATAATAATACTGAAATTATATTCTTCATTTCTATAGATTATTATTAATGATCAACAAAATTATGTCTTATTTTAAATTTTATTTTATCAAATTCATTTTCATCGAAATATCTAACATTCTCCTGATTGGCAATTCTGCTTTTTTCATTATATCATCAGGCAAATTAATTTCCGGCTTTTCATTCTCCAAACTTAAATAAATTTTTTCAAGCGTAATCATTTTCATATAAGGACAATCATTACAAGAGCAAGTTTCATCTGTTGCAACAATTAGAAACTCCTTGTCAGGAGAGTTTTTATGCATTTCGTGTAATATTCCTGTTTCTGTTGCAACAATATATTTATTTGATGAATTTTCCATTGTATATTTCAACATTGCTGTAGTAGATCCCACAAAATCGGCAAGTTCCAGAACCTGGGCTTTACATTCCGGATGAGCTACTACCTTAGCATCAGGATTTTTAACTTTAAGATTAATAATTGCCTCTGTTGATAATATATCGTGCACTTCACAGGTTCCATCCCAGAGCAGCATATTTCGACCGGTAATTTTGTTAATATATCCTCCAAGATTTTTATCAGGTGCAAAAATTATCTTCTCATTCTCAGGAAATGATTCAACTATCTGCTTAGCATTACCCGAAGTACAAATCACATCAGATAAGGTCTTGATATCAGCTGTGCAGTTGATATATGAAATAACTTTATGATTGGGATATCTGGCCTTAAACTTTGCAAAATCTTCTCTCGGACAAGAGTCTGCAAGCGAACAACCGGCTTCGAGGTCGGGTAAAAGTACTTTTGTGTCAGGATTGAGTATCTTTGCGGTTTCGGCCATAAAATGAACGCCGGCAAAAACAATAATATCAGCTTTACTTTTTGAAGCAATTTGAGCCAGTCCCAGGCTATCTCCGACATAATCGGCAATATCCTGTATTTCGGGAATCTGGTAATAGTGGGCCAGCAAAACTGCATTTTTCTGTTTTTTAAGTTTTAAAATTTTTTCAATCAACTCTTTGCTGGTAAAAGTAGTTAGTTTTGAATCATCCATTTTTGAAATCATTTTTAAATGATATTATTATTATATTTTATATTTAAAGTTTAATGTTATTATCATGTATCTGTTAGTAGTGTGAATAAAAAATGTCACATTTACTTGATTTATTCATCTATCAATAATTGTTAACACATATTTAACACTAATTAGTATTATTGCTTAATAGTTTACAACGATTTTAACAGTATGTTAATATTGTTTACAATGATAAAATTGTCTGTATTTTATATTCATTTTATGTTAATACAGTATTTAAAAGTACTTAAAAATAATTGTTATTTATGTTAAAGTAGATTATTTACGTGCCATTGTTAATATCTCCACATATTTTATAAAATTAGTAACAAAGGTAAACAGATATTAACATGCATAATGTTAAAAACTATTATTTTTTTGATTGTTAGCATTATAACTACAAAAATGGAATTCTTTGATTTAAATAATTCATTAATTTTGAGATATATACAATTAATAACTATTTTTGTTTGATATTTTAGTTGTTAACATGAGCGAAAATAGTAGTATAATCCCAATAGGATCAGACCATGGAGGGTTTGAATTAAAACAATATCTGATTAAAAATCTTTCAGAAGCAGGTTATAAATTTAAAGATTTTGGTACCTATTCGACTGAAAGTGCCGATTATCCGGATTATATTCATCCTGTAGCCAAATCGGTAAATGATAGTATATACGAAAAGGGAATTGTTATATGTGGTAGTGGTCAGGGAGCTAATATGACTGCCAACAAATATCAAAAGATAAGGTCGGCTTTATGTTGGGATATAGAGCAGGCTAAACTTACTCGTGAGCATAATAATGCAAATATTATTGCTTTACCCGGAAGGTTTGTTAATTTTGACACCGCAGTTGAAATGGTAAAAATCTTTTTTAATACAGGATTTGAAGGAGGAAGACATCAGATGAGAATTGATAAAATCCCTATAAAGGATTAAAAAATATTATTTAATGCAGCATATTTATAAAAATTTTATAAGCGATTCGGAGAAAAAAGCTTTTGATCTTGAGCACAGAAGCAAGATCAGGTTTAATATGGCGAAATATGATGTTGCAGTAAAAAATGGAAAAAAGCAATATCAAGATCTGGATCTTGCTCGTGAACGGGCAGCGGCTGTAAAACACAGGGTTGTAAATGAACTTGAAAAATACCTGATAGAATTTGCTGCAAATTTTGAAAATAATGGAGGGAAAATAATTTGGGCTACTGATGGTGATGAAGCAGTCGATGAGATTTTGTCCATCATGAAGAGATATGATGCAAAGCATGTTGTTAAGTCCAAGTCTATGACTACTGAAGAAATAGAGATAAATGAAGCTCTTGAAAAAAATGGATTAGAAGTAGTTGAAACTGATCTTGGAGAATATATTGTTCAGATTGCTGGCGAAAAACCATATCACATAGTAACGCCTGCTATGCATAAGTCGAAAGAAGATATTGCCGAACTTTTTAACGAAAAATTTGATACTCCCCTAAAAAGCACTCCTGAAGAGCTGACTAACTATGTAAGAGAAAAACTTAGAGATAAATTCATTAATGCCGATATTGGAATAACCGGAGGAAATTTTTTGATTGCCGATACAGGTTCTGTATGCTTAACTGAGAACGAGGGTAACGGTTTGATGTCGATATCTTTTCCAAAAGTTCATATTGCTATTGTAGGAATTGAAAAATTGATTCCATCTATATCAGATTTGGATTTGTTCTGGCCATTGCTGTCAACACTTGGAACCGGCCAGAATATGACTGTCTATAATTCTATTATTTCAGGCCCGAAAAAAGAGGGTGAAACAGATGGTCCTGAGGTAATGTATCTTATACTTCTTGAAAATAATCGTACGGAGTTATTAAAAAAAGAGGTTCAAAGGGTTGCTCTCTCTTGCATTAGGTGCGGAGCTTGTCTGAATGCTTGTCCTGTATATAAAAATATTGGCGGGCATACTTACGGAACAACATATAGCGGGCCAATAGGTTCAGTAATAACCCCGTTTTTGAAAGGTATGGATGATTATAAGCATCTTTGTTTTGCTTCATCATTATGTGGTGCCTGTACTGAGGTTTGTCCTGTGAAAATTCCCTTACACGAATTGTTGCTTTATAATCGTAATGATATTGTAAAAGATGGTCATATGGGCACAATGGATAAACTTATGATTTATGGTTGGACGAAAACTATGATGAAAAGAAACAGGATGGATTTCTTCAAAGCAAGTTATAAGAATTTAGTATTACGGACATTTTTCCAGAAATTATGGGGTCCACGTCGTGAGGTTCCAAAAGTTGCTCCTAAATCTTTCCGTGAAATGTGGATTAAAAAAAATCCAAAATAGATTCATTTTTCAGTTTTACTTGAAAAAATTTTATAAAAGTTTCAAGTGTGTTTTAATTATTTGTTATTTTTGTAAAAATTTCAAATACGATTGAATTTTTATGGAAACGATTTTCGACAAAATACGGCAATATAATTATTGGAACGGTGAAATTTTTTCGATTGGATTCGAGCGTTCCGAATATCTTGACAGGATTAGTAAATATCTTGATAATAAACTAATTAAAGTACTTGTTGGACAAAGGCGGGTAGGGAAGAGTTATATTCTCAGGCAAATAATGAACTTTCTTGTCATCGGAAAGAAAGTAAATCCAAAGAATATATTTTATCTGAATAAGGAATATCTTGCATTTGAAGATATTAAAACGGCTGATGATCTGGATAAGCTGTTTCAGTTTTATAAGAAGAAAATACGTCCCAAAGGAAAAATATATCTTTTTCTGGACGAAATTCAGAACATTGTAGCCTGGGAAACCATTGTTAATAATTATGCTCAGGATTTTACGCAGGATTATGAGCTTTTCATTACAGGTTCAAATTCACAATTACTTTCGGGTGAACTTGCTACTCTGCTTTCGGGTAGATATGTTGAATTTGATATTTATCCGTTTAGCTTTTTTGAGTTTTCAGAATACAAAAATTTGCCTGCTGACAAAAAGACTTTTATTTCTTATTTACAAACCGGCGGCTTACCTGAAACACTTCATTTTGAAGAAGATGAAATAACAGAACATTACGTTGAAAGTTTGAAAAATACAATTATTCTTCGTGATATTATAGAAAGATATAAAGTAAAAGATGTATCATTACTCGAAGATATTTTTAAATTTTTAACTGTAAATATTGGAAATCTTACTTCAATAT
This sequence comes from Bacteroidales bacterium, assembly GCA_029934735.1. Taxonomy (GTDB): domain Bacteria; phylum Bacteroidota; class Bacteroidia; order Bacteroidales; family JAADJA01; genus JAADJA01. The sequence continues at coordinate 508 of JAOZLR010000160.1, read as the reverse complement.
CAAGAATTGTAAAATATTTTAAAAGTCAGCAGAGAAAAACAAATTATGAGACTTTATCGTCTTATGTTTCCTATTTAGTGGATACTTTTATTATTCACGAAGTTGAGCGATACCAGATAAGAGGTAAGCAAACTCTTGCCGGTGTCAGGAAGTATTATCTAAACGATCTGGCATTTAAAAATTATTTATTCGGTTTTTATCCTTCTGATATTGGATATAACCTTGAAAACTATGTATTTGTACAGCTTAAGAGGATGGGATATAAAGTATCTGTAGGAGTTATTAATGGAAACGAAATAGATTTTGTTGCTGAAAAAGGTGGCAAAACCTTATATTTTCAGGTTGCCTATTTATTAAGTGATAAAAAGACCGCTGAGCGCGAATTCGGGAATTTATTGATGATTAAAGATAACTATGAAAAGACAGTTATCTCTCTTGATGATATCAAATTTTCAGAATATCAGGGGATTAAACATATTTTTCCCTGGGAGTTAAAATAGGGTCTCAA
>JAOZLR010000159.1 GCA_029934735.1 Bacteroidales bacterium | reverse complement strand
TACATATTCATCCTTGCCAGTACTGGACTGTTTCATCCTGAAAGGTTATTGATAAAACAAAAGAACATTATTTGCACTATGATAGAGAGTTGTTTTTGTGTTGAAAAGCTGGTTTATTATTTAAATTCGAGCCTGAAATCGTCAATATAAACTAATTGGTTTGTTGGGTTATAAATAAATACTTTTAGCAGATCAGTTTTTTTTATGCTGTCAGGAATAATAAATGTATATTGAAAATCTTCCCATTTGTCAATATTTTTAATTTGACTTGTCAGTTTCAATACTTTCCGGTATGTTTTATCATTTTTCTTATCAGCTTGTATTACAAGTGAGGCTGTATTATTCACAGAGCTCATTAAGACCTTAAAACTGATATCTATTTTGTTTTTTCTGCTGTTGGCAATGTAATGAAGCGAGTATTGAAAAGCAGCACTATAGTCATTTTCCTTTCCTGTCTTTGAAGAGTTTGGAGGAGAAAAAGATTTTTCATCAGTGCAGGTCTTCATTTCGGCCCAAACATTATTGTTATCATCAAAGTTGTTAAAAAAGACTGATTGTATGGTTCTTTTGTAATCCGGTTCAACAAATTTGTTAGAGTAAAACTTTTTGAGAGAGTCTGCAACGTTTCTGGCAATTATTTTTCTTCCTTTTTCTGCATAATGTTCTGTTGTCCAGCTCTGATCAATAAATTGGTCTGTTTCTATATCATTCAAATTATCAACGACTGTTACTCCTCTTTCCGAGAAGTAATTAGTTAGTAGTTTTCGGTTTTCTTCAATAAAATAGATAAGAGTGTCGCCCACAAGTTCTTTTGCCTTTTCAGTATTTTCTGACATTAGATTAAAAACCAAATTCCATCCCTTTTCCTTTGCCATTTTAATAATGTCGTCAAAATCTTTAATCCTTGGGTTTGTTATGGTATCTATCTGAAAAGCATACCCTTTTATGTAATGACAAGCTAATTGGGTTAGCTTATAATTTTTCGTACCATTTTTATTTCTTATACCTTTATGAGCTAACCCTGTATCCCATTCTATAACATTTGTGAACCTGAAATTGAAAGGCAATTTGAACTTGTCTTCTCTCCATTGTTTTCTAACCTGCATTGTTCTTTCATCTTTTGTTTTAATGTCATAAGCTTTAAAGGATAGCAAAAAACGGTTAAATAGTGGTGGGTATGGTTGCAACAAAACAGTACTTTTTTGAAGAGATGTCTCAAGTTTTGAGTGTATCCATGTTGCATTGAATGATCTCAGGTTCAGGGTGACTATAACGGTTTTGACTTTTGAGCAGTCAGGAATTTGCGAAAGTAATACTTCATAAATGTTTGCGTGGGCGGCAGGTTTAGTAATGTCGTAGATATTAAGACTTGGATAGTAGTCAGAGATGAAAGCACTTATCGGGCGCTTGTCAAGATCATCACCACGGGAAGATATATTCGAAGATTCTCCGATATATATTACATCAGCATTACAGGGAACATCGCGTACTAAATTTATTATATCAGAATATTTTTGGAGGTCGTTTTCGTAAAACCATTTTTCATAGATAAAGTTCATCATAATAAATATGATGGTTAAGAGAAAAATCCTTGATATAATTTTCTTTGCTATATCCATACGCTAGAACTGAAAATATATGAACGGGAAATTTTCCACACTTGCAAAAACTATAATAGCGAATATCAAAATGCTATATGTCATCCAGCGGGCCGTCATTGGAAAACATCCAACAGCCTTGTCAAACCGATTATTATAGAGAAAAATGTCACTAATGATAAATAATGCTAAAAACATCCAAGTAGTGCCGGGAATATTCAATGCTATGGTTTCCTGTCCGGTGTTTCTTAACAACAAAGTAAACATATTTATCGCATCGTCAAAGCTTTGACTCCTGAAAAACACCCAAATCAACGTTACAAGAATAAAAGTTTTAAAAGCTAAGAATACATGCCCAAATGAATAGGGTTTGTATTCTTTAATCAGATTGAATTTTTTATTTATTTCTTTTTCAATTAAATATATAGCTCCAAACAATGAACCCCAGATTATGAAAGTCCAGTTTGCTCCGTGCCAGAACCCGCTCACAACAAAAACCACCATAATATTAATTACCCATCTTTCTTTTGTAGTCCTGTTTCCTCCTATTGGGTAATAAAGGTAATCGCGAAACCAGGTGGATAAAGAGATGTGCCACCTTTGCCAGAATTCAGAAATGTTTTTTGCAAGGTAGGGAGTGTTAAAGTTATCCATAATCCTGACACCCATAAGCAGAGCGCTTCCTATAGCAATCAGGGAATAACCGTAAAAATCGCTGTATATCTGAAATGAATAAAAGAACATAACCTTAAGGATGCTCAGGCTGTCAAATTTCTCAGGAGAGGTATAAACCGTGTCAACAAGGCCTGACAGGTTATCGGCTATTATCATTTTTATAAAAAGTCCATAAAGTATAAGTCTCAATCCGTTAGCAATATTTGAGTAGGTAAATGTATGTTTTGCTTTAAGTTGTGGAGTTAATCTCGAAAATCTTTCAATAGGCCCTGCCACAAGTTGGGGAAAGTAAGAAACATATAATGCGAAATACCCCAAGTGCTTTTCCGGCTTTTGTCTTCCATAATACACATCAATTGTATAGCTTAAAGTCTGAAATGTATAAAAGGATATTCCAACGGGAAGCAACACTTTCATAGCCGGGAGTTGGTATAAAATGTTGAATTTTTGGAAAAGCAAATTAAGGTTCCCTGCAGCAAAATTGAAATATTTAAAAGCAAAAAGCAGACCGAGGTTAGTAATCAGACTCATAATAAGCTAGGGGCGTCGTGATTTTTTGTCGGGAAGGTTTCCCATCTTTCTTCCTGCAATATAATCCACCAAGGTTGAAAAAATTATCAGAAAGAGATATTCAACTTTCCAACTCATATAGAAGTAATAGCTTGCAGCCAACAGGAATATCCATCTATATTTATTAGGAATTAAATAATACAGAATAATTACTATTGGAAGAAAAACGACATACTCTATTGTATTGAAAAGCATAAGATCATTTTACAAGCCTACAAATGTAATATAGGTTTGTTAAAATACAAGTTATAGCATTATAATAATTACCTTTATCCTATATGATTTCAAATACACAAAAATTAATAATTCTGTAAATAATACTTTTCTGTAAAATTATTTGTTTACATTATAAATGATTTATTTTTGCACCCGAAAGAATTATAGATGTCACAATCTGAAACAAATAGGAAGATAAGATCAAATTATTCGGAGATGCTGCGCCTTTGCAGACCCTTCCTGAAAAAGAGGGAGCTTCCTAAATTGCGTGATGCTTTTATGCTTGTTCTCGACTATCATAAACAGAACTGGGAGGAAACAGGAGAGGAGTACCTTTATCACTCAATAGAAGTTGCAAAAATTGCTTTGCAGGAGCTAAACCTTGGGACTACTACTGTGATCTGTTCTTTGCTTCATAATGTTGTTGATGGAGAAAATGTAACTGTGAAAACCATCAGGGACAGGTTTGGGGATGAGATAGCTGTTATTGTTGAAGGATATACAAGATTGTCCCTAATCCAAACTGAAAAGATTTCGATCCATTCAAATAATTTCAGAGAGTTATATCTTTCACTTGTTAAAGATATAAGGGTTATTCTTATTAAACTGGCGCACAGGTTGTATGATATGCGTGATTTTGAGCAATTGTCTGAAGCAAAAAAAAACAGGTATATAAACGAAGTTAATCATATTTATATTCCTATTGCGCACAGGCTTGGTTTATACCATATTAAGGCTGAACTGGAGGGGCTGTGGCTTAAGAACACGAATCCCGATATTTATTCTTCAATTGCAATGAAAATTCGTGAATCAAAGAAAAAACAACTTGTTTATATTGAGGATTTTATTAATCCTTTAGAAAAGGAGTTGATAAAACATGGTTTTGAAATTGATATTAAAGGAAGACCTAAGTCTATTCACTCCATCTGGAAAAAGATGAAAAAGCAGAATGTGACTTTTGATCAGGTGTATGATCTTTTTGCTGTAAGGGTTATTATTGATACTAACAAAAAGAATGAGAAGTCAGATTGTTGGAAGGTTTATTCTATTGTGACCAATAGTTATCAGCCAAATCCCAAACGCCTGCGTGATTGGATAACAACTCCAAAAGCCAGTGGATATGAATCATTGCATACTACTGTTATGGGGCCAAATGGGAAATGGATTGAAGTGCAGATTCGTTCAAAGAGAATGGACGAAGTTGCTGAACAAGGGCTTGCTGCTCACTGGCGTTACAAAGAGGGTGGTGAGAAAAAAGAACAGGAGGAGTGGATGAATACTATCAGGTCGGTTATTGATAATCCTTCTCAAAAAACACTTGATAAAGCTGGTTTGGCAAAAATTGAACTTTACCAGAATAAAATATTTGTCTTTACTCCGGAAGGTGACCTGAAGAAATTGCCCGCTGGAGCAACAGTGCTTGATTTTGCCTATGATATTCATACAAGTGTCGGAGATATGTGCAGTGGAGCTAAGGTTAACAATAGGATTGTTCCGATTAGATACGAATTACAAAATGGAGACAAGGTTGAAATTATTACTTCTAAGACTCAGCAGCCAAAACTCGACTGGCTTAACTTTGTGGTTACTAATAAGGCAAAAGCTAAAATAAAACGCTCCTTAAAAGAGGAAAAATATCAGGAAGCGGAATTGGGTAAAGAAATTTTACGTAGAAAATTGAGAAATAGAAAAATAGGGTTTACCGATTCTGTTATCGACAAGCTTATTAAACATTATGAACTTAAATCTTCAATAGATCTCTACTATTTGATAGCAATTGAGAAAATTGATATTTCTGATATTAAAAAAACTCTTGAGGAGGATAATACTGAGGAGCAACCGCAGGAACCTGAAAAGGAGCAAAAGGGTATTAGACCTGTTGTGACCAATGAGGCTGATTCAATGGTTATTGGCGATGATATTGGTAATCTGAACTATGAACTTGCCAAATGCTGTAATCCGATTTCAGGAGATGCTGTCTTTGGGTTTATTACTGTTGGAAAGGGGATAACAATCCACCGTAAAAATTGCCCTAATGCAGCTCAGTTACAGTCAAAATACAATTACAGAATTATTGATGTGAAATGGCGTAAATCAGATGAAAACAAAACATATCTTACTACTCTCCGGGTTACAGGCGAAGATAGAATGGGTATTTTGAGTCATATAACACAGATTATCTCTAATGACCTGAAAGTAAATATGGTATCAGTGAATATTGAGTCAAGAGGTGAAAGTAATTTTGATGGCAGATTTAAACTCCGGGTTAGAGATATTGGGCATTTGAATGCTTTGATTCATAAGATTTTAAAAGTAAACGGGGTGAAGAAAGCAATAAGATTGAGTAGCCTGGCAGAGGAGAATGAATAGAATGTGAAAATATGATAAATATTAGGGAAGGTAAATATTATCCGTTTTTAATTTTAGGAATAGTGGAAGGTGTTGATGGCGAGGAGTTTTTTAAGCTTGCCGATCCCAACGGTGTGAAGCATCTGCTGAAAACACAATGGTTTAAGAAATATGAATTAAAATCAGGAGAAACAATAATCTGCCACATTGATAAGATAAATTGTAATGGAAGGATATTTATTGAACCAGAACATCCGTTTTACAGACTTAACTATATTTATGATTTTACAATATCAGGCTTCACAATACAAAATGAGGATTTAGAGGCTTTTGAGAGCGCAATGGTTCATGATGCTCTGGGAAATGAAATAATGATTCCAAAGGAAGATATTTCTGATGAGATAGGTGTCGGTGATGTAGTGAAGTGTAAAGTTATTAACATTAAAAAAGGTAAACCATTTATTATCCCGGCCAATTTACCGAAAGCAGATTATACGGGTTTTATTCCTGACGGAAAATATCATTTCAAAGTCACACGAATAAAGCGATATTCGGACAAGTATCAATTTTTTGTAATTAAAGATGAGAAGGGCATGGAGTTTTTACTTCGAAAAAAGTTTTATGAAAAATACGGGATAAGTATCGACGATAATATTAGCTGCACATTCAAAAATACAAAAATCGGATACTCCCTGGAGCCGGAGCACCCGTATTATAAAACCGGAAAAATGTATGAATTTGATATTCTGGAAGAGACTGTTATTTACAAATATCCTGAGTTAAAAGAAGATGCGTTACTGTTAAGAAATGATTTTGGTAAGGATATCCCAATTAGTAAAAAGCTTGTTAGTAAATCAGATATTTCATCAGGAAAAATAAGTTGTTTTGTGAAAGATATT
>JAOZLR010000158.1 GCA_029934735.1 Bacteroidales bacterium | reverse complement strand
TCATTATACTTCTACATACCTAATTCTGCATTTATCTTTTTAAGATCATCATACATTTTTATCCTTGTATAAATCTCCTTTAGAGATATCATAGTATTCCTGTCAGCAGGATCTATTTCGTGAGCCTTTTGCAGATATGGTAAACTGGCTGAAAGCAAACCATCTGCCCTTTCTTTTAGAGTAGTATATTCATCAACAGCATTTAAATCCAATTGATTTGCTCTGTCCATTATAACAGCAGCCTTATTAACATATATAGCTCCCATATTATAATATGCATCAAAATAATTTTCCTTAAGATCGATAGCTTTTTGATATGCATCTACAGCTTTGCTAAAAGCATCTTCACGTACCTCATCAGTTTGTGTTGTGTCGCTCACAATCCTATCATAACTGGTCCCAATGGCAAAAAATATAGTTGGATTTGTAGCATCAAGTGTTGCTGCCTTCTCAAGGTCTTTAAGTGCTTTATCGGTCTCTCCTACTGCCAGATATAAATTAATCTGATTTAGCAGAATATTAAGATTATCGGGATATCTCTGAATACCCAAAGCAAAATATTTTTCAGAATTTTCATTATCACCCTTATCTTTATATAAGTTCCCTAATGATATATATATTCCCGGCTCAGGATACTCAATGTCAACTAGTTGTGTGAGGTAGGTTATAGCTTTGTCATCATCATCTGCAAGTTCGGCAGCATAAGACATATAATATAATGTAGTTTTTTTTGTTGAATCTGCAGCACCATACTTATTATAAATTTCATAAGCTTTTTCAAATGAAGAGAGCGTCTTCACATAATCTTGTTTGGCGGCTGTAGTGTCTCCTGCCTTTTTAGCTTCATTTCCAAGAGTATAATAGTTTGCACCATCAAAGAAATAGGCCTCCCCCAGGATTGGCATTCTTTGCATTATATCCTCAGAATATTGCTTTTTAGCATCAAGCTCAAGTGCTTTTGCATAAGCTTCATCGGCTTTGTCCAAAGCATCAGGGTCGAGATTTTTATAAGCCTCAAGTGGACTTCTTGCAATGTCGAGATAGATATTTCCACAGTAATACCATGTCTTGGCCATACCAACTGTCTTTTCGTTAACGGTTGCCTTATCTATTGCAATTTTAGCTTTGTCAAGTTTTCCGTTACGATGATAGTTAAATGCACTAACTACCTGATTTTTTTGCGAAAAGCCAATAAGTGTCGCAAAAATAAATAGTACTGATAATGAAAGTTTTTTCATGATTATTAACGTTTAAATGATTTACTTTTTTGCTCGGCAAAAATATTTATTTTCTGAATATCATTCAAAAAGCAGGCCAATTTGGAACGATTCTTATTTAATCAGAATCTATTCCGGTTGGCAGTAATAAAATAAAAATGGCATAATTAATTATTCTTCAGTATTTTCCGTATCAGTTTCCTGAGTTTCACTACTGTCAGATGTTTTTTCAGTACCTGAATTTTCTTCTCCTTCCACTAACTCATCAAAAACCTCCTCATCTTCTTCCACATCCACTTTAGCAACAGCAGCAATAGCATCTTTTTCTCTTATATTAATAAGCCTGACTCCCTGAGTTGCACGCCCCATAACTCTTAATCCTGAAACCGGTAATCGAATAAGTATGCCGGATTTAGTAATTATCATTAAATCATCATTGTCAGAAACGGATTTAATTGCTATCAGTTTTCCGGTTTTTGGAGTGATATTTATGGTTTTGACACCCTTCCCTCCCCTATTTGTAACTCTGTAATCATCGAGTTTTGAACGCTTTCCATAACCATTTCCCGAAACAACAAGCACATTATAACTTTCGTCCTCCATACAAATCATCCCAATTACTTCATCTTTCGGGTTGGCAAGTGTTATACCCCTAACTCCTGAAGCACCTCTTCCCATTGGCCTCACCCGGTTTTCATTGAAGCGTATAGCCCTTCCCGATTTTAATGCAAGTAGAATCTCACTATTTCCATTAGTCAACCTTGCCTCAAGCAGATTATCACCTTCTCTGATGTTGATTGCAATAATTCCATTCTGACGTGGACGGGAATATGCTTCAAGCGTAGTTTTTTTAATTACACCTTTTTTAGTGGATAACATTATATAAGTATTATTAATATAATCCTCATCCTTAAGATTTTTAATATTAATAATAGCTCTGACTTTATCATCCCTGTCAATACTAATCATATTCTGAATAGCACGTCCTTTAGCAATTTTTGTTCCTTCCGGGATTTCATAAACCTTCAACCAGAAAACTTTACCTTTTTCAGTAAAGAAGAGCATATAATTGTGGTTTGTAGCAATATACAGATGCTCAAGGAAATCCTCATCCCTAATATTACTTCCCCTTGCTCCGATACCTCCCCTATTCTGTCTCCTGTATTCAGTCAATGGGGTTCTTTTAATATACCCCATATGCGAAATTGTAATTACAACTTCTTCATCAGCAATAGTATCTTCAATATTAAAGTCTTTTGCAGTATATTCAATTTCAGTGCGTGGCTCATCACCATATTTTTCCTTAATTTCACGCATCTCCTCTTTCAGGATATCCATCCTCATATCTTCACTAGCAAGTATTTCATTAAGATGATCAATAAGTTTCATCAACTCGGCATATTCTGCTTTTAGCTTATCTCTTTCAAGTCCGGTTAACTTCTGAAGTCTCATTTCCAGAATTGCTTTTGCCTGAATCTCTGAAAGATTAAATGTTTCCATCAATCCGATTCTGGCAATATCAGGAGTTTGTGACGCTCTTATAAGTGCAATAACTTCATCAAGATTATCAAGCGCAATAATTAATCCCTCCAGGATATGTGCTTTTCTTTCAGCCTCTTTTAGCTCATACTTTGTCTTTCTAAAAAGAACCTCATGACGGTGCTCAACAAAATATTTAATCATATCTTTCAGATTGAGCATCTGGGGTCTTCCCTTGACGAGAGCAATGTTGTTAACGCTAAAAGATGTTTGCAGAGGAGTATATTGAAACAACTTATTTAAAACGACATTTTGAATTGCATCTCGTTTCAAATCATAAACAATTCTTAAACCTTTGCGGTCTGATTCATCGCGAATATCCGAAATACCTTCAATTTTCTTATCATTAACCAGGTCTGCCGTTTTTTTAATCATGTCAGCCTTGTTAACCTGGTAAGGTATTGAAGTGACAATAATTCGGCTTTTTCCGTTATCATCCTCCTCAATTGCAGCTTCTCCCCTGAGAACTATCCTCCCACGACCGGTTTCAAAAGCATCCTTAACACCATTATAGCCATAAATCACAGCACCTGTCGGAAAGTCAGGTCCTTTAATAAATTTCATTAACTCAGGTATTGTGATTTCATTATTTTCGATATATGCGATAGTGCCATCAATTACCTCACTCAGATTGTGAGGTGCCATATTGGTAGCCATTCCAACAGCAATACCAGAAGCACCATTAATTAAGAGGTTTGGTATTTTAGCCGGTAATACTGTAGGTTCTTTAAGCGTATCATCAAAATTTAATTGAAAATCAACAGTCTCTTTATTAATATCAATAAGCATTTCCTCAGCTATCTTTTTGAGCCTTGCTTCTGTGTATCGCATTGCTGCCGGACTGTCACCGTCCATCGAGCCAAAGTTTCCCTGTCCGTCAACCAAGGGATACCGGAGCGACCAGGGCTGAGCCATTCTAACCATTGAATCATATACAGAAGTATCACCATGTGGGTGATATTTTCCAAGTACTTCTCCAACTATTCTGGCAGATTTCTTATATGCCCGATTTGAAAATACTCCAAGGTCAAGCATTCCATACAGCACTCTCCTATGGACAGGCTTTAACCCGTCGCGCACATCCGGTAACGCTCTGGATACAATAACTGACATTGAATAATCAATGTAAGCCGTCTTCATCTGCGTTTCTATGTTTACCGGAACTATTCTTTCACCACTTTCTCTATTTTCCATTTTTTATCTCTTTCAAAACTAGCTAATTATAAAATATCATTAAAAGGCACGAATGTAGACATTTCTTCTGAAAAATAGCATAATTCAGTCAATTATTATTACTAACATCACGATGTTAATAAAATTTGGTGTTCTAAAAACAATACACTAAATTTGTATCTACATTTGGCTATTCGGACAAGTTGTCATTTAATTGGCTATATATACTTAAAGGTAAGCTTTTTGTATATGGAATTTTAATTATTTATTAGTGTAGTTAACTTATTGACATTTATGAACATTACGAAGAAAAATGCGTAATATTAGTATAAATTTAGCGTTAGAGGAAATTAGGAAGTAATATATATAATGGAAGCAAAATTTTCACAAAGAGTAAAAGATGTATTATCATTTAGTCGCGAAGAGGCCATAAGGCTGGGAAATGATTATATCGGACTAGAGCATTTATTCCTTGGAATAATGAGAGAAGGCGAAGGAATGGCAATTCAAATTCTTACCTTTTTCGGAATCGATCTGGTTTCAATCAAAAGAGAAATTGAAATTTCAATTGGAAATGCAGAAGGCACTAAACTGAAATCATCGGATAATATTCCACTTGTCAAACAGGCTGAAAGAGCATTAAAAATCACTTATCTGGAAGCGAAACTTTTCAATAGCGACCTTATAGGAACAGAACATTTGCTGCTTGCAATTCTTAAAGATAATGATAATGTGGTAACAAGACTATTTCAAAAACATGGCGTTGATTATGATGCTGTTAAAGACGAGTTGAAATCTATGGTAACAAATAAAGATACGGGATTAACAATGGATCCGATGGGTGAAATGCCTGGAAGTGGTACTACCGATGAAGACCCTGAAGAAGGTGGACGTGGAAAAGAATTTGGAGGTAATATCAAAAAGATAGCCGACTCCAAATCAAAAACACCTGTTCTTGATAATTTTGGAAGAGATATAACAAAAGCTGCCGAGGAAGGCCGACTCGATCCGATTGTTGGCAGGGACAGAGAGATGGAGCGTATTGCTCAGATTCTCAGTCGCAGAAAAAAGAACAATCCAATACTTATCGGAGAGCCCGGTGTTGGTAAATCAGCTATTGCCGAAGGACTTGCATTGCGTATTGTTGAGCGTAAAGTATCCAGGGCGCTTTTTAATAAACGGATTGTTACTTTGGATCTTGCTTCGCTTGTTGCAGGCACTAAATACAGAGGACAGTTTGAAGAGAGAATGAAGGCTGTTCTGAATGAACTGGAAAAGAATCCTGATATAATTTTATTTATTGATGAGATACATACCATTGTAGGAGCGGGAAATGCTTCAGGTTCTCTGGATGCCTCAAATATGTTTAAACCTGCTTTGGCACGTGGTGATATTCAATGTATTGGGGCTACTACATTAGATGAGTACAGGCAGTATATTGAAAAGGATGGTGCTCTGGAACGCAGATTCCAGAAAGTGCTTATTGACCCAACATCACCTGAGGAAACAATTGTGATATTAAACAACATCAAGGAAAAATACGAGGACCATCATCTTGTAACTTACACTAAGGAGGCAATTAAAGCATGTGTTACCTTAACAACACGCTATATTACTGACCGGAATCTGCCGGACAAGGCGATTGATGCACTGGATGAAGCCGGCTCAAGAGTCCATATTACTAATATCCATGTTCCTGTTGAGATAATTGATATCGAAAACCGAATTGAAGATATTAAGGGTAAAAAGACGCAGGCTATTAATAATCAGAAATTTGAAGAAGCTGCAAAGTTCCGCGATATGGAACGAAAACTTCAGGACGACCTTGATAAGGAAAAGAAAAAGTGGGAAGAGGATTCAAGGATTAACCGTGAAGATGTAACTGAGGACAATGTTGCGGAAGTAATTGCAATGATGACCGGAGTTCCTGTTCAAAGAATTGCTCAGAACGAAAGCGATAAATTGGTTAATATGGTTGACGACCTTGAATACTCAGTTATCGGACAGAATGAACCGATAAAAAAGGTTGTTAAAGCTATCCGTAGGAATCGTGCTGGTCTGAAAGATCCAAACAAACCCATCGGGACATTTATTTTCCTTGGCCCAACAGGAGTTGGAAAGACTCATCTTGCCAAAGTTCTGGCAAAATATCTTTTTGATTCGGAGGACGCACTTATCAGAATTGATATGAGTGAGTATATGGAGAAGTTTGCCGTTTCAAGGCTTGTCGGGGCGCCTCCGGGATATGTAGGTTATGAAGAGGGTGGACAACTGACCGAAAAAGTCAGACGTAAGCCCTACTCTATCATTCTGCTTGATGAGATTGAAAAAGCACATCCTGATGTTTTTCATCTTATGCTTCAGGTTCTCGACGATGGTGTTTTGACTGA
>JAOZLR010000019.1 GCA_029934735.1 Bacteroidales bacterium | reverse complement strand
TATGCCTGCGTCAAGGTCAAGGTCAACGTATGCCTCGGATGTAACAATACCGATTGATTCAGTATCGCGATATACATTATAACCAACGAATCCTTTGCTTGATGAAGGAGCGAATTTATTATTTGCACCTGCAACACCTGTTGCTTCGGCGAGAGTTCCTGTTGATGGATTACTAACTGTGCTTTTAACCATTGGTGTTGCAATAGTAGCATCAGTTGTACCTTCAACATAACCTGCAATATTCCAGTTATAATCCAAACCATATTCTGCTGACATTGAAACCCAGGCATAGCCATCAAATGAAATCATATCACCTTTATACTGAATAGCTGGACCTACATCAACACCGGCTGGATGTTCATCTACACCGTGAGTTACTTCATAACCGAACCAGAGTTCCTGTGAAGCATCAATCTGAACAGGTGTGTCAAGTGTGATTTCATTCCATTGTAGCGAAACACTACCACTGACATCCTGACTTAACAGGAGTGTGCCTGCATTTGCTCCTGACCATACCTTAAGTACGAAAGTAGCTGTTGAAACTTCGTCACTATGAAAATAGCTGATCTTTGTTAAGTACATTCCGTTATAGTTTGTAAGTTCAGCAGGCTCCCAATGTGAAGCACAGTAGAAAGTACCACCAGTTGCACCTGAGAGACCAATAGCACTAGAATTAACTCCATCATCCCACTGAATCCATTCACCTGATCCACCACCACCTGGTGCATCCCAGGTTAAAGCAACGTCGTTGTCATTAACTGTAGCAACAAGGTTAGTTGGAGGATCAAGCACTACGCCACCGACTTCCTCGAAACAAACGTCATCGAAATAAGCACCAGGGGTTCCACCTGTATCTGCTCCGTAATAATCAATTCCACCAATGCTATTAGCAGTAGTAAAGCTAAGTACGGATGTACCATCAAAAAATACTTCACCCATATCGGCATCAAGGTCAAACTCAAGGCTTACCATTAACCAGCTATCCTGTGTATAAGTGAAATCAGTCTGTACTGCGTCAACCAAAAAGTGACCAACACCGCCATCATCGAAGTAAAGTTCGATAACCCAGGCAACACCAGGAGTAGGTTCGGATTGTACGTTAAAGTATCCTGAGAATCCTGTAGGAACATAGATATAATTAGAATATGTCCATTCTCCTGTAGTAAGTGGGTCAGCACCAAACTGATAAATCAGGTCAACTGTACCAGCATCTACAACGAAAGAGTTACTAGGACTGTTAGAGTATGTATCGCTGACAGTAGCATCATCTGCACTTGTTCCACTCCAGGTTGTCCACATTCCTCCAAGTTGTTCTGCAACGAGACCACCAACTGTTAAAGCATCGAAGTTTTCACAATTTGGTGTTGGGCCACCGCCGCCTACAACAATAGTATAATCTTCTACTTCACCATATGATGAATTGCCACAAGGTATCGGATCTAAAGAATACATCATTCTGACTCTCATTCTGTGATCACCTGCCATTGCATCGGCTGGAGCTACAATTGCACCGGTAAAGGAATCACCTGTACCACCGACATTTTCAAGCACGAATTCTTCATCGCCACCCTGCTCAAAAACAAAGTCATTATTCCAGTCAACCCAAACAGTTACCTTGTCACTTGCCCAGGGATTTCCATTAGTAACTACGATATCTACCGAACCACCGGCATTTATAGTTGTAGATTGGTCAGTATAATCTGCAACACCACCTTGCCATCCGCTGGCATTGTCAATGTCGCCACATAAAACGTTAGCTATCCATTCATCTTCAGTAGTTGTACTTGCATCGCAATATGCAGGTGCTGAATTTTCAACAGTTTTGCTTTTGCAGTCGTTATCAGGAACCTCATCACCAGCTAAGAAAGTACAAGCTTCAAACTCATAAGTTCCATAAGCTGAAAGATCAACAGAAACAGCAAAAGTATGTTCAATAGATTCGCCACTGTTGATTGTTGCAGTTATTGCTTCAAACACATAAGTGCCACCGTCTAATGAAAAACCAATATTGAAGTTCGACTGAGGATTATTACCGAAATTCTTTACAGTAACAGTAACCGCTTCAGCACTTCCAAGTCCCATTCCTGATGAAGGGGCCACAATAGCCTGGATTCCTACATCGCTGTCTGGTAATGCTCCGGATGGTGCAAGTTCGAGACCCCAGATATTAATATTCTGAGAAGTACCCATAATTGTCCAGTATCCTGTAACAAGGTTGTTATCGATACATAAACCACCAGCAGAAGCTGCAGCTGATAAAACACTTCCAACATCAAAATAGGTGCCTGTTTCTGTTCCAGCAGGAAGATCTATTTGTACGAGCTCATTCAATGTTGCTCCTACCTGGGCATAACCCCAAAGATATGTTCCGCCACTGTAATTGTCATAGGCAAATCCATAATAGCTCTCTCCGGTTGGTCCACACGCAAAACTGTTTACATAAGCACCTGACATATCAAATACTGTAATGTCAGTAGTCCAGTTATTCCCATAAAAATAACCGTCATCCTCATTGTAAGCAAGCGCTCTACAATCGGTAGCAGCTGTAATTGTACTCACCAAAGTCTGCGAGCTGAAATCCATCTGAAAGAGGGATGTGCTTGCAGCAGCACCATAGAAGTAGGTACCATCAAATGCAAGGTCGCGAACATTAGATGCTGCCCCGCAAGTGAATGTCTCAAGGAAGGTTCCATCTAATTGATACTTGTAAAAATCACCACCGTTCCATTTGGTTGTGTAAATGTAACTACCATCAGTTTCGATACCTGCTTCGCCACCACCGACTCCGACAGGCAATTCAAACTGAAGGTCAAACTGAGCATCAGATACAATAGCTGAATGTGGCTTTTTGGGGCCATTTTCAACAGATGATTGTGCCCATACCACGCTTGCGGAAATCATAACCGCTAAGAGTGATAATCCTAATTTTGTAAAAACTCTCATAATAATTAAAATTTAGTTAGTAAAAAATATTAAATTAACCATTTTTTCTGACCAGCAAATGTAACCTTTTTTTAAATTTCAGAAACTTTTTTTCATTTTATTCGTACTTTTTTAACATTTCTATAGCAGAAGGAAAGCAATTAAAAGCTGTTTTTTTTGCCTCTTTTAATGGTATAATTAATTGATATCCAATTAATACAATACATAGGGTTGCTATTTGTAGTATTTACCCTGCCACGAATTTTTATTTATTAACATTTTTTTAATAATGGCATTTATTTGGTCAGAACGTACCAATCCCCAGTCGGGAGCGACTAAAAAACGGGGTGGAACTTCGCCTGAAAAGCGTTCAATTATGAAATTTGGGTTCAAATTTTCAATAAAATCCACTATAAATGTAATGTAGTCATCAAGTGAAAATAGTTTGAATTGTTCCGGGTCTTTCAGATATTGCTTTTCCATTGTAGTATTTCTAATTATTTGCAGTTGATGAAATTTAATGGTCGTTAATGGCAGATTTGAAATGATTTTTGCTTCTGCCATCATTTCATCCCTGGTTTCTCCCGGAAGGCCGAAAATGAGATGCGCTCCGGTTTTAATTCCATAAGATGCAGTTTTTTCAATTGCTTCAACTGATTGAGCAAAAGTGTGTTTTCTGTTTATTCTTTCGAGAGTTTTGTCATAACATGATTCAATACCGTACTCTATAATAATATAGTATAACTTTGATAACTCTTTCAGATATGCAAGTTTTTTGTCATCAATGCAGTCGGGTCTCGTCCCGATCACCAGTCCTATCACGTCAGGGAAGGCAAGTGCTTCCTCGTATATTGTCTTTAATTCCTCAAGAGACTTGTATGTGTTGCTGTAAGCCTGAAAATATGCAAGATATTTATTTGCATGCCTGTATCTCCTGAGATGAAATTCTATCCCCTCTTCAATCTGTTTTGATACGGACTTTGCAGGTTTACAGTAGGAGGGGTTGAAGGCATTATTATTACAATAGGTACAGCCGCCACGCCCCAGTGTTCCATCTCTATTCGGGCATGTAAAACCAGCATCTACTGAGACTTTCTGTACTCGTTCGCCAAATTGAGTTTTAAAATACTTATTATAAGAGTTATAGCGTTGCTTGTGGCTCCAGGGAAATTGAATATCTGTCATTATTTGGGTATCAAAAAAAAGCTGCCTCACTTAGGCAGCTTTCATATATTTAAAATTTATTAGTGTTTAGTCTTTAGATACTTTGTCAAGCTTTTTCATAATTGAGAAAATAAATCCGGCTGCCATTAATGTCAGAACTACAAAAACCAACCAAACCTGCCAGATTTGAATTCTTTCATAAAGATAGCTTCCAACACCCAAAAACAGGTTTCCTACAGCAGTTGCCCCAAGCCAGGCTCCCTGCATAACTCCCTGATATTTTGGCGGAGAAACCTTGGATACAAACGATATTCCCATTGGACTCAGGAACAACTCGGCTACAGTTAATATGAAATATGTACTTATGAGCCATTGTACTCCAACGCGGGGAGATTCGGGCGTTAAATCAGCAAATGGTGTAAGATTCAGTGAGCCAATTAAAAGAACTACAAAAGCAACTGCTGTTAACAGCATTCCTATTCCGATTTTACGTGGAGTTGAAGGTTCAATTTTTCGTTTTCGTAACCAGGCAAACAAGCCGACAACCACAGGCGTCAGGATAACAATGAATGAAGGATTAAACGGCTGGAAAAGTTCAGGAGAGAAAGGAGTTATCTGATCAAATGACTGATAAAACTTGTATGCAGCAAAAATACCGCCAATGAAAAACAGCCCGCCAAATAATCTGTTGGTTCCTGAATTTTTCTTATTGATTAATGTTAAAAAGCCATAGAATCCCACTATCATTGCCAATAATGACCAGAGATTGAAGAACAGGTTAGCACCGGGGCCTACCTCCTGAACAGTATAATCACGGGCAAAGAAACTCATTGTCAGTCCGTTTTGATGGAATGACATCCAGAAGAAAATCACTACGGCAAAGACGAGGAACAGAGCAGTAAGTCTCTCTTTTGTCTCCTTCGGAGATATCTCTTCAACGCGGTCACCTGTCTCAATTTGTTTTTTGACATCCGGAAGCATCTTCTTAAAGAAAACATATACAAGGAATGAGAATATCATTGTCAGGCCGGCAACTCCAAATGCGTAATTGAATCCCGTGCTGTAAACATCAAGATAATGAGTGGTCCAGGTAGCAAGGTCAGTAACAGTAGTGTGTGAAACCTGGTTTGCAATTGACTGAAGGTCGGCTGCCTCTGTCCCGCTTAATGTACCTTCCCGGAATTTGTGAATCAATGAAGGAAGCAAATCGTTTCTTTCAAACCCCTGCTTGTTGATAAACCAGTTAATTATTCCGGCTGCAGCATGAGGAGCGAATAAAGCGCCAACATTTATCCCCATATAAAATACACTAAATGCAGAGTCGCGAAGGTGAGCATATTTTTTGTCATCATAAATCTGTCCCACAACAGCCTGCAAATTTCCTTTAAACAGACCATTACCTAATGCAATAACTAAAAGAGCGGAAACCGTAAAGGTTAATCCCAAACCCGGTATTGACATTAAAACATAACCGGCCAGCATTGTAAGCAATCCGATGAAGATCACTCCTTTGTAATTTTTTGTCCGGTCTGCAAATATTCCACCAACTAATGCCAATCCATAAATTGAGGCATAAAAAATGCTGTAAATAACGCCCGCTTTTGTTGGGCTAAGCCCGTATTTGGCAGTCAGGTAGTAAACCAGAATTCCCATCATGGTGTAAAAACCAAATCTTTCACCCATATTTGCAAAGAATGCAACATACAATGACTTAGGATGTCCTTTAAACATAATTCTTAATTTTAATTTATACTTGTTTTATATTATTTCGCCGAAAAGTTGACAAAAATAATTAAAAAAATGAGTTGGCAAAGTTTTGTTAATAAAAAGTAAATTTGAAGATTGTAATTTTTTTTGTAATAAGTTTATCACATTATCGTCTTTAATAAGCATGACCGTTGAAACGTTTAAAATAGAGGTGCTTCCGTTGAAGAACAGGCTGTACAGGTTTGCATACAGATTGTTAAATAATAGTATGGACTCGGAGGATATGGTACAGGACGTTCTGTTGAAATTGTGGGCAAGGCGCGAAAGGCTTGGCGAATATAATAATGTTGAAGCGTTTGCAATGGTTGTTATGAAAAATATGTGTCTTGATAAATTGAAAGCTAAAGGATATAGAACAGACGAGCTGGATGAATGGAGAAATGATTCGGGAGGTCATTCACCTCATACGAGCCTGGAGCTTATGGACACAACAGAGAAAGTAAAAATGATAATTGATAATCTTCCCGAACATCAAAAAATGATAATTCATCTTCGGGATATTGAAGGATATGAGTTTAAAGAAATTGCGGAAATAATGCAAATGAGTCTGAATACGATTAGGGTGAATTTGTCGAGGGCAAGAAAAAAAGTAAGAGAAACACTGGTAAAAAAATATAGTTATGAATTTACAAGAAATTGATAAGCTGATACTGAAGTACGAAAGTGGAGAGACGACTCTTGCTGAAGAGCTGGTGTTGCACGATTTCTTCACTGGGGATGGAGTTCCATCTCATTTAAAAAGCTATCGTGAGATGTTTGGCTTTTTTGATAAGGAAGCCGGAAGGTCACTATCTGATGAAAGTTTTGATGAGAAGATTTTAAATGAAATCGAAAAGGGAAAAGTTATTCCAATCGCTCAATCAAAAAATAGAATAATCTATTCCATTGCAGGGATTGCAGCAACAATTATTATTATGATAGGCTTATTTTTTCAGTTTGGTGAAAATCAAAGCAATCAGGCACTTGTGAGTGATACATATAATGATCCTCAGGTTGCTTATGCTGAAGCGCGAAAAGCACTAATGATTGTTTCTGTTAATCTGAATGAAGGAGTCGGGAAATTGTCGGATGTCTCGGAATTTAACGACGGATTAAGTAACCTGAACAATATATCAACTTTTGAAACAGGAGTTGAAAGTCTTGAGAAAATTTCAATATTAGAGGATTCAAAAAAAATAATAACTTTAAAATAATAACATTATGAGAACATTTAAAATTAATTTCGTTTTAGCAGCATTTTTATTTGCACCTGCTTTTCTTGGCGCTCAAACTACTACTGACGCCTTGTTTGATAAATATTCGGGACAGGAAGGGATTACTTCCGTGTATATAACCCAAAATATGTTCAGCCTTTTTGCCGACATTGATACGGAGGAGGATGAAGAGGAATTTTCCGATCTTGTAAAAACCCTGAAATACATAAAGATTCTGACAATAGAAGACGATACTCTTGGCAAATACAAGGATGTGAACTTCTATAATGATGTTATGAATGGTAAATCAGCAGGATCTTATGAAGATTTGATGATCATTAAAAAGGACGGACAGGATATCAACTTCCTTGTTACAAAAGAAGATAAAGTTATAAAAGAACTCCTTATGGTGGTTAATGGAAAAAATGATAAAGTTTTGATAAGCATTCAGGGAGATATTGATTTGAAGACTATCTCAAAACTTTCGAGAACAATGAAAATTAATGGGCTTGAGAATCTTAAGGAGATAGGTGAGGATAATTAGGAGCGAAAATGCGACCTGGTGATGTAGCGAGAGAACGAAGGGGCGAGAGAACGATTGGGTTGGAGCTATTGGAAGCCCTGATGAGAGCGTGAAAGTCTTATAGGTAAATAACAAAAGATTTTAAACAAATGAAAAAAATAATAGTAAGTATAGCGGCCTTTGTATTGACGATGGTTCCTGTGTATATGAGTGCTCAGGAGAGCAAAGTCAATGACTTTTTTGGTAAGTATTCCGATAATGATAAATATACATCGGTCGAGATTGCAAAAGGGCTTTTTGAACTTTTTGCTACTATTGATTCTGATGACGATGATTTTGATGAATTTAAGAAAGCCGTTGAGGGTATTGATAAGCTTAGGCTTGTGTCGTATTCTGTTAAGAATGGTGATATATCGGAAAAGGAAAGATTTTATAATGATATTAAATCGTCAATACCATTTGATAAATACGATGAGTTAATGATTATTAAAAAGCCTGATGCGAAGATTAATTTTTATTCTAAAGGTGGAGGACGGAATATCAGTGAACTTCTTATGGTTGTCGATGGTGATACAGATGTTATCTTTTTGAGCATTACCGGAAATGTTGATTTAAAACATCTTGCCAAACTTGGTTCCTCAATGAATTTTGACGGAATGAATTATCTGGGAGAAATGGGTAACGAGTAAACACCTGTCATATAAAATAGCTACTTTTGCAAAGACAACGGCTAAATTTAAAATATAGAATTATGTTTGCAAAAGAGACCTACATTGAAAGACGAAAAAAATTAAGTAAAACAGTTGGATCAGGAATTATTCTTTTACCGGGTAACGGTGAAAGCCCAATGAATTATGCTGATAATACATTTCATTACAGGCAGGATAGCTCTTTCCTGTACTACTTTGGGCTTGACCATCCGGATTTGATAGGTTATATTGATATTGACAGTGACAAAGAGGTAATATTCGGGAATGACCTGACGGTTGATGATATTGTCTGGATGGGTGTTAAACCTACAATTAGTGAAAGAGCCTCGCAAGTTGGTGTTCCTGAGACATATCCCCTGAATAAGTTAGCATCTTTCATAAGCGAAGCACAGAAAAAGGGCAGAGAAATTCACTTTCTGCCTCCGTACCGGGCTGCGACAAAAGTTTTTCTTTTTGAATTATTAGGCATAAAACCTTCTCAATCCAAAGAGCAATCCTCTCTAAAGCTGGTAAAGGCAATTGTGAATCAAAGGAATTATAAAACTGAAGAAGAACTCAATGAAATTGAAAAGGCAGTTAATGTAACGGTTGATATGCACCTGACTGCAATGCGTATGGCCAGACCAGGAATGAAAGAGTGGGAAATAGCGGCTGCCGTTCATAAAGTTGCACTTGCTTCGGGTGGTAATCTTTCATTTCCAATAATAGCAACTATCCACGGCGAAACTCTTCACAATCATTATCACGGAAATACAATCGAAAGCGGAGACATGTTTCTTCTGGATGCCGGGGCTGAGACACCAATGCATTATGGAGGCGATCTTTCAAGCACCTTTCCGGTTGACAAAACCTTTACCGAAAGACAAAAGGAGATTTACAATGTGGCTTTGGCGGCACACGAAGCAGCTATTGATATGTTAAAACCGGGAGTCGCCAACAGGGATGTTCACTTAAAGGCCTGCCTGACAATTGCAGAAGGGATGAAAGAACTTGGATTTATGAAGGGTGATATGCAGGAGGCTGTCAGTAAAGGAGCTCATGCACTGTTTTTCCCCTGCGGCACAGGCCATATGATGGGACTGGATATTCACGATATGGAAAACCTGGGAGAAGAATGGGTAGGCTACAATGGTGAACCGAAAAGTACACAATTTGGACTAAAATCATTGAGATTAGCCCGCAAACTGGAGCCAGGATTTGTGCTTACTCTCGAGCCGGGAGTCTATTTTATTCCAGACCTTATTGATATGTGGAGAGCCGAAAACAGGTTCAGTGACTTTATAAATTGGGATAAAGTGGAACAATACAAAGATTTTGGAGGATGCAGGAATGAGGAGGACTTCGTGATCACGGAAACCGGAGCCAGATTGCTGGGTAAACCTCTCCCTAAAACGATTGAAGATGTGGAAGCTGAACGTTAGTTGATTAATCTTCAACCATTTTGACAATCCTCTCAAAACGTGCAGCATCTGTAATTTTTATCTCATATTCAGGTATTTGCGAGAGGCTGCCCATAGAGATTCCATTTTTTCGGAATTGCATATGGCTATCAACAGTTTTCCATCCTGTTAAATGAAATTCCGTTACCCCTGTTCTCTCCTTCATATTACGAATGTTATCCTCATTGATTCCGCTTCCTGGCATAATGATAATTCTGTCACCTGCTTTTTCAACAAGCTCTCTGATCAGCTCAATACCGTCAAAAGCTTTGTTTTTGTGTCCGGATGTGAGTATTCTGTCTGCCCCGGCAGAAATAATATCCTCTAGTGCTTTGATCGGGTCAGGCACCATATCAAATGCACGGTGAAATGTAACGGACATTGGCCGGGCAAGATTTACTAATTCGAGACTCCTTTCAATATCAATATTCCCATCGGTTTTCAAAATTCCAAAGACAACGCCATCAGCACCGAGCTGTTTACATACCTCAATATCTTCTTTCATAATCCGGAATTCGATATCCGAATAACAGAAGTCTTGTCCCCGAGGCCTAATCATCACATTAAGGTCGATTGTTAGAACCTCCCTTGCTGTTTTAATCGTTCCATATCCCGGTGTGGTACCGCCTTCGTAAATATTATCGCACAGTTCAACCCTTTTTGCACCACCTTTCTGCGCCTCAATAGCCGATGTTACTGATGTTGTGCAGGCTTCGATTAAATAATTTTGTTTCATTGTAAATCTGGATTTAAAAAATATTTTCAAGAATCAACATAAAATGGTTTTTATTATCTGTTATGAAATATATCGTCCACCCAATTTTTTGGATTATTAACAATATAATTTTGGATTTTTTTTAATTCCATATCATCCCGGATAATATGATCATAAAATCGTGATTGCCAATCGAAATCTGGTTCTATTAAATGTCCCTTCCTTGAAACGGCCGATTTGTATGAACCAACAATTGTTGAAATATTATTTTTTCCGGGATTTCGAAATCGTTTTTTGCCCGGGGATAATGGTGGTTGCGGTGTTGTAGAGACAAGGCATGCCTTGTCTCTACGTTCGTCCCGATTATCACCGCCACCATTTCGTTTTTTTTCAATAATTATTATCCCATGAATATGGTTTGGCATCACAATAAATTTATCCAAAATTATAAATGGAAAATGTTTCGGGATTTCATACCAATATTTTTCTGCATAAATTCCAATTTCAGACAGATGCAATTTTTTTGAATTATCTATCTCACCAAAAAAATATTCGCGATCTTTTGTTACAATGGTTATAAAATATTTCCCATTCCAACCATAATCCCAATTTTGCAATCGGGCAGATTCAACACGATATTTATTTTTATACAATGTCATTCCACAACAATCTCATCAGCAAATATCCATGCCTTATTCCCTGCACCTTTGTGCCAATCGGGACAAACGCCTCTATTTATTGCAACAACCTTCACATAGCGGGCTTTGGTCGAAATATCAACTGCAAAATTCTTAAGGATTGTCCCCGACTCTTTTGGTGAAACTTCATTTTTCACTGTTCCGGCCTTTTTAAAATCCTTTCCATTCATTGAAACATAAAAATCAACCATTTCAGGCATAAACACCCACGCATTGTTATCCTGTAAAAAACCAATTTCGATCTTTTGTATCATCTGAATGCTGCCCAGGTCAACAACAGCATCAATGTCAACACCTTCATATCCCTGCCAGGCACCCGTTCTGAAATCTTTCGTTCCCCTGATAAAATTAATCAGTGCATTATCTCCACCAGCCGAATATTGGTTTGCATATTTCGTTTCTAATTTGATTGTTCTGTTTTTCGGCATTTTAGTAAAATCCACATTTATTACCGATGAATATGAATCATTGCCAGGTCGGTAAGCGATGACCTTTAATGTTGCTGTATTTTTTAAAGCAAATGGTTTAATATATTTATTTGATGCTTTTGACAGATTAGAACCATCAAGAGTATAATAAATTTCATCATTATTATTAATGCTGCCAAGAGAAACAACTGTTGAGTCAAAAAATGTACGATCTCCGGCAGAGACGAATGGAACTGGTACAATCAGGTTATCAGTGATAGCAGATACCGGATAATCTCCCTCTTTTGTTCCCCACGTTTTATTTGGCTTTGGCCCCATTTCAAAAACCAATTCACCTCCGGTTACAATATCTTTATGATTCAAAAATGATTTGGTATATGGATTGCCATTTAGTGTTACTGATTGAATGTAAATATTCTTTTCAGATACATTATTTGCTTTGATAACAAAGGTTTTGCCGTTCTCCATATTAATAGTTAATTCAGGGAAGATAGGTGTGCCGATTGCATAAATATTGGTTCCGGGTGTAACAGGATAAAACCCCATTGCACTAAGAACATACCAGGCCGACATCTGACCGCAGTCTTCATTGCCGCACAATCCGGCAGGCTCGTTTGTGTAAAATTTATCCATTATCTCCCACACACGTTCCTGTGTCTTCCAGGGCTTGCCAAGGTAATTATACAGATAAGACATATGGTGACTCGGTTCGTTGCCATGGGCATACTGACCAATTAATCCGGTAATATCAGACTGTTTCCTGCCGGTTGTCTCGGATGTTGTATTAAACAATGAATCCAGTTTTTTCTCAAAAGCATCCTTCCCTCCCATAATATTTATTAGGCCGGTAATATCCTGCGGCGCAAAAAAGCTGTATTGCCATGAATTAGCTTCTGTAAAGTTAAAATTAACCTCCCTCGGATCAAAGGGGCTGAACCAGCGGCCATTCATTTTAGCACGCATAAATCCAACCGTTGGATCATAAATGTTTTTGTACGACTGTGCCCTTTTAATAAACCTTTTGTAATCATCCTCTTTGCCAAGAGATTTTGCCATTTGAGCAATACACCAATCATCATAGGCATATTCAAGAGTTTTTGAAACCGATTCTGACTCTTCCTCAGCAGGAATATAGCCAAAATCCTTATAAGCCTTCAGCCCGAAAAAATCAAGATCGGCACTGTGCTTCATCGCTTCATAAGCCTTTTCAACATCAAATCCATCAAGTCCTTTCATATATGCATCAACAATAACAGGAATGGAGTGGTATCCTATCATACATTCTGTTTCATTAGCTGCAAGTTCCCAAACAGGAAGCCTGCCACCCTCCTCATACTGTGCAATCATTGTATTTATAAAGTCAACTGTTCTTTTTTTCTGCGTAATAGTAAACAAAGGATGTTCACCTCTGAATGTATCCCAGAGCGAAAAAACAGTGTAATAGTCAAACCCCCTGGTCGTGTGAATTTTCAGGTCGCGTCCACGGTAATCTCCATCCACATCCATAAACAGGTTGGGAACCAGAAATGAGTGGTACAATGCTGAATAGAATACTGTTTTCTGCTCTTCCGAGCCACCGTTAACAACTATTTTGCTCAGCTCTTTATTCCATTCATCCCTTGCTTTGGCTTTTGTGTTTTCAAAATCCCAAGCTGATATTTCCTTCTCCAGGTTATCCCAAGCACCTTCAGCATTAACGGCAGATATCCCGACCTTGACCAGTATATCTTCATCCTCCTTTGTGTCAAAAGTTAAAAATGCTTTGATATTTTCTCCCTCAAGCTCCTTATGTCCTGTAAGTTTATCATCTTCTGCTATTCCGAAATTCTTAAACGGTTTTGAGAATTTTGCAACGAAATATATATACTGATCGTTTGCCCAGGCTGTTGAACGACGAAACCCTTCAATTTCTGTATTACTGACAACTCTAAACCACGAATTAACAACTTTATCACGGTGCTTAAGGTCAATGATGATATTTGACTCATTACCGGCAGGAAATGTATATTTATAAAAACCTGCTCTTTTTGTGGCTGTCAGCTCCACCTGTATTCCGTAATCATCAAGATATGTGCTGTAAAAGCCGGGGCTTGCCTTTTCGTTTTTATGACTGAATCGTGAAGCATATCCTTCATCCGGACTATCCACTCCGTTATTGAGTTTAATCTCCCCGACCGTAGGCATAATAAGGATATCAGCATAGTCAGGGACTCCGGTTCCGCTAAGATGTGTATGACTGAACCCATAAACCACATCATCAGAATAGTGATAACCTGAGCATCCGTCCCAGCCCTCGAGGCGCGTATCCGGACTAAGCTGCACCATCCCGAATGGCAGGCTGGCGCCGGGATATGTATGCCCGTGGCCTCCTGTTCCAATAAACGGGTTTACATATTTTGCGAGGTCCTTTTTGGGGATATTGCTTTGTGTGTTTTGTGATTCTTCATTTTTCACGTTACCGCATCCTCCGATAAAGGCTGCAATGATCAAAATAAAAACTAACTTTTTCATATTTTGTATTTTGCAACAAAGTTGCAGAAAAATGATTAATAATGTAGAAACATTTGAAATTATATTGACAAGGATGAAAGATTATTTATAATCACCAACATACAACTTCATTCTCCATCAAACATTTTTGCTTTACCTTTGTTTGTAATTAAATAAAAAGGCATTTTTTTATTTTATAAAAGGCAAACTGTTTGTGCAGAAAACCAGATACTCTAATCAGCTATGTCGCATCATCATCACGAAATAAATGAAAAAAATCTTGGGATTACGATTGTCCTGAACCTGGCAATAACAATTGCACAGGTTATTGGAGGAGTTATTTCAGGAAGTATGGCTTTGCTTTCGGATGCTGCTCATAATTTTAGTGATGTTCTGTCATTGATTATCAGTTGGGTGGCAAAACGGTTGACTAATCGCGAACAAACTATTAACCATACCTTCGGCTTTAAGAGGGCTGAAATATTTGCCGCTTTTATTAATTCCTTTACCTTAATCGTTATTGCTGTAGTGATCGCCAGCGAATCGGTTGAACGGCTGATAAATCCGACACCCATTGAGGGGACTATTGTAATTTGGCTGGCAGGACTTAGCATTTTGCTTAATGGTCTTTCCGTTCTTCTTATTAAAAAGGATGCACAAGGCAGTATAAATATCAAATCTGCTTATCTTCATCTGTTCACTGATATGTTGACATCCATTGCTGTTCTGGCAGGTGGCTTTGCCATTAAATACCTGGGTTGGTATTGGGTTGACGGCATACTTTCGCTTGCTATTGCAGCCTATTTAATCTATAGCAGTTGGTCGATTTTTACAGATACTCTCAAAATAATGATGCAGTTTACTCCTAAATCTATAGATATTAAGGAGATTGCTTCTGCAGTTCAAAAGATAAACGGAATTAAAAATATTCACCATATCCATGTTTGGCAGCTTGATGAACATGAAATTATATTTGAAGCGCACGTTGATTTGGAGAAGAATATCCGAATTTCGGAATTTGAGGATATATTAAAGGAGATTAAAACTCTTCTTAAAAAGCAGAAAATCGGGCATTATAATATCCAGCCGGAGTATACGGTTGATGACAATAAGGAGTTGATAAATAATAATGTGTGAATTATTGAATGCATGAATTAAAAGGAAGATATTGAAAAATAGAATTGAAATATTGTGTCCAAGCAGGAAGTGTCCTAAATGCAGGCGCTTTATCATTTTTTTTGAAACTTTCATCAAAGAAAACAACATCGAAGCCGAAATATTTGTGATAACTTCTTTGAAGGAATTTATCCATTATAGAACCTGGATTTTGCCGAGTATCTTTATTAACTTTAAAAAAGTAGGGAGAGGATATATTCCTGAGAAGAAAATGATTTTGAAAGCGTTTAAGAAGGAGTGATGCCGCCTGGGGACTGCCAATCCCGATGACTAAAATTCAAAATTTGTTTAATTCAGATAATAGTAATATGAAGATATTAATTCTTTGCACAGGGAACACATGCAGAAGCCAGATGACTGCAGGATTTTTAAAGCAGTGGGCTCCCGAATTTAAAATATACTCGGCAGGTACAAAACCTGAAAGGAAAGTAAACCCCTATGCTATCAAGGTTATGGAAGAAGAAGGAATAGATATCAGTAGCGGCTTTCCTAAATCTGCTGACCTGTTTACTGAAGAAGAGTTTGACTATGTTATAACCGTTTGTGATGGGGCTAAAGAGGTATGCCCAGTTTTTGCAGGCCAAGTTAAGCACAGACGTCATATTGGATTTGAAGATCCGGTAGATGCGAAGGGAACTCCCGATGAAATTTTACCCATTTACCGGAAAGTCAGAGATCAGATAAAAGAGCAATTTGGAAAATTTTTACAGGAAATTAAATCATAGAAACCCCGTACGGGGGTTCTTTTTTTTATTTCTATTGTTCTTTCTCTGCACTTCGTACAGGGCTATTCACGTTAAATCCTTTCAGGATTGCTGTTTAAAAAAATATTTAGCCGTCCAGTACATCAAAATAATGCTTAGCCGTTTTATTTCACACTTTTCCGTGCTATGTTCCGTGCCTTCAAAATCTGTTTTAATGAATACTCCGTCAATAATTCCTTTGCCTGCTCTGGTTTACGGTTGTATGTTTTAAGCATCTTCTTTTCAAAGCCTGCCTGATTTGAGATCAATTCATCTTCCAACTCCTCAATTGATTTTTTAACCGGCGATATCAGTTTGCCATAATTCTCATCAATCACAGCAGCTTTTTTCCCAAATAATACATATTCCTGATTTTTGGAATACTCTTCAAAATCGTCAATCTTATTAAAATGATTGGTAAGAGCTGATTTGTAATCTGTAACTGCAAAATTATCAGGCACTGAAAGTAAACAGGAATAGACCGGCACAAAAGGTTCTGTACAGGGTCGGCGTGGAGCGATCCACAAAACAGCTCCTACTTCAACCGGCATCCAATTTCTCAGTTGAGCAACAAAACCATACTGGTTGGTGCTTGAGCAAACAGACATTGCCTTTTGGTGATGAGGACTTCCTTCAGTAAACCCGTTTGTTATATCCAGCTCAGTCCCTTCGTAGTGATTTCTGAGAGTTTGATAAATATCCTGCAATTCAACCTTATTTTTCGGTACAAATGAGAATGGGAATTTATCATCAATATCATACTGCTTTTCTGACAATGCGTTTAAGGTTATCCAGTGTCGTGCCTTATTACCGAGAGATTGTAGATTTCCCTGGTCGCTGTATGCTTTTCTGAAATTGAATTTTCCATCTGTCTCAGGATTATACCAACCTTTTTCAACAGCATATTCAACAATATCCGGTGAGCCAAGAAAATTAACAGTATCCGAAAGGTCAACAGTTGTGATAGTATAATAATTTGGAATTATTGCTATCTGATTATCAGGAATACGCTCTGCAATCCAGTGTTTTCCTTTGACAACCGAAAGCATCCAGGCCTCATTTGGGTCAGCAATACAGTATGTCCGGCCTGATGAAGCATACCCCATCTCATCCACAAGCTTTCCGCCGATTTTTACAGCTTCTCTCGCACTCCTTGCCCTTTCTGCCATTGCCCTGCGCAACCAATAACCTATTCCGCCGTCTGTGAGTTGAGGCTCATCCTCCCGTGATACACAAGCATCTGAAGCGATAATAACACCATATTCATTAAAATAGCTGTCGGAAAATTCCAGCTCAGGAATTTCAAGCCACAGGTAGCTGAGGGTCTCTCCTGACTGACTAATTTTTCCTTTACGTTTTAGGATTATTGAATCACTATCATCTCCTGGATGGTTATCAGGAACCCTGTACCAGTTAACAACCCTTTCGCCAAAGTCATCCTCATTATGTGCAAACATCACGGATCCATCGGCTGTTGCTTTACTACCGATAAGAATAGAAAAGCAGTTAAAATCTTTTTCTTCATTTGTCTGGGCATTTAATAACAGAGCAAAAGAAAAAAATATTAGTGTCAGATAAAATTTAGTAAGGTGATATTTCATAATCGTATATTTGTATTTCGACAAAATTACACAATATATGTATTGCTTTTTAGTAAAAAAGCAACGGAGTTGCGCAATATTTATAGAAAAAGATTCAATCCTAAAATAAGGTGCAGAGCACCGTGATATGGATATGTGGGATTAAAAAGAAAGACTTGATAAAGACTTCTAACCCTGTTTTTTATTCAAAATTAGTTTCCCGAACGAAATAAGAAGTACACCGATTATTGTCAGCATCCCGCCAATGATTTGTATAGTTTGAGGAAGATGATGAAAGTACAGAAATGAACCAAACAGGACGAACAGGCTCTTGGTGCTACCAAGCATTGAGGCTCTGGATGCTTCAATATACTTCAGGGCATTATATCCGGCAACAACGGCTAGAAATGGCCCTAGTACTGAGCCGATTGTAATATTAATCAGCGCTGACCCAGGAATAGCAAATGATTTTTGGAAAACGAGTAGCATTACCAATGCAAAAACAAAAAGATAAATTGTGCGGTTTAATGAGATGATGGCTGGTGATAATTTTGTCCCGACATTTTTCTTCACAATAATTGTTGAAAAAGAAAAAATCAGTGATGCAAGTACAACATATCCGGTACCATTAATAAACAGGTTTCCCATTGTATCTGATCCTCGATAGCTAATTATAAAGGCTCCGATAATTGTTATTACCATGCCTAAAAACTCAATATAATTGAATCGTTCTTTGAGTAATGACACACCGAGAATTGTAACAAAAATAGGCCCCATATTCCCGAGAAATGATGTGACGGAAGGGTTCTCAATTGTAAACAAAGCAAGAAAAAACAGAGTAGTGGCAGCAGTCTCTAAAATACCTATTACACTCAGGATGCCGGCCGTTTTCAAATTAATTTTACGAATGGTTGATAGCTTACATGTTTTTGCTGTAAATAAAAGATTCCACAACATACCAAGCCCGAACCAATATACCCCGAACTGGGCAATATGCACCTCATTCAGGGCTGCCTTACTGAATATATAAACATTCGACAAGGCAATCACCGAAATGAATACCCAGAAGTAACCTTTTATTGAGGGGCTTTTTGCCATTCCATTTGCTTTTTACGGTGCAAAGGTAGTTTAGAAATTGGATAGTGGTTATTATTATTCTTGCAGGCTGTTCGGGATTTAAGCGAAAGCAAGGTGTGACAGCCTAATCCCGAACTTAATAATGGTAGGATTTAATCCTGCAATTTAATAGTATTGCCAGTCATAATTGCAAGGGGATATCTCACACCACCACACATTGTTATCCCCTGAGTTCGATATTACATATAATGATGT
>JAOZLR010000018.1 GCA_029934735.1 Bacteroidales bacterium | reverse complement strand
ATTTGTAAAATCCAAAACCTGAGTTTGCTATCGGGCTAACAAAGTTTTTTGAAACGACTTTAATGTAATTATCATAGAAATTATATTTTTGAAACATCTCGCCCATATATTGCATCAAACTTTCATTTTGCACTCCCGAGGTTTTTACTGCCTTAATGACCTCCTTTTCAGCCCTTGGATTTTTGCGGTAATAATAATCAGAAAATGTTTCAGAAAGGAATACAGGAAGAAATGTTTTTCCATTAACGGCAGATGTATCCATATAATCAAAAATAAACCTGAATGGTTTTGGAAATTTGCGCTCCTTAAATCTATCGGTAATATTGTTGGCGTCTATCTCTACTTTATTGTATATTTCATACTGGTAATAACTGAGCTCTGTGAAATTGTTTTTTTCTTTATTATTAATGATATTTCTTAAAATTGTATCAGCAGGATTTTCTCCGGCGTGAAATACAAACTCCGAAAGGCTAATGTTGGATGGATGTAGAGTAATTCTGATTTCCTGAAATCTATTTCGTAATATTTTAATCTCCACCGACTTATATCCCATGCAAGAGATAATAAGGGTGTCTGTCGGGTTTTTGGTTTCAAGCGAAAAAGCCCCATCAAAATCGCTTGTCACTCCTATTGTCGTTCCTCTAAAATAAATATTGGCAAAAGGGACAGGCACTCCGGTAATGGAATCGGTTACTTTTCCCATAATTTTTGTTACCTGGCTGATTCCCTGTAGCGAGATTACAATGAAAAAAGTAAAAAGAAAAATTTGCTTTATCTTTCTGCCCACCAACATCAATTAGTTTTTAGTTTCTATAGTAGAATTCTTTATTACGAAGTTAGTAAAAATGAAAATATACATTATTATAATCGGATAATTCACTCTGTAAGAAAATGAAAAATTCGATTATCGAGTATTATATAATGTGCTATTATCAAGAGTTATACTACAATATTCCTTCGCTTAGAATATCATGTAGGTGAATCACTCCAACATATTTGGTGCCATCAAGAACAAGGAGTTGGGTTATATTATATTTTCTCATTATCCCCAGGGCATCTACAACTAATGAGTTTTTGTCAACAGTCTTTGGATTTTTTGTCATTATGTCTCCTGCTGAGATACCATTAATAGAATTGTTCTTTTCAAGCATCCGCCTTAGATCGCCGTCAGTAATAACACCCATAAGTTTATCATTGTCCAGAACAGCAGTAGTTCCTAATCTTTTTGATGATATTTCAACAATAGTGGTTTTGATATCATCATCAATACTAACTCTTGGGGATTCATTTTTAACAAACAGGTCATTTACTTTAAGATAGAGCTTTTTCCCAAGGGCTCCTCCTGGATGATATTTTGCAAAATCATCTATCGAAAAACCACGGCTTTCAAGTAGGGCTACAGCTATTGCATCACCCATAACAAGCTGAGCTGTAGTGCTTGAAGTGGGTGCAAGATTGTTGGGGCAAGCCTCTTTCTCTACCGAAGTACTAATCATATAATCAGCCTGATTTGCAAGGTAAGAATCCTTGTTTCCTGTTAAGGCTATTAACGTACTTCCTCTGAATTTTATCAAAGGAACAAGTATTTTTATTTCAGGAGTGTTCCCGCTATTGGATATACATATAGTAATATCATCTTTTTGAACTATCCCCAAGTCTCCATGAATAGCATCAGCAGCATGCATAAATACAGATGGAGTACCCGTTGAATTAAGTGTTGCAACAATCTTGGTTGCTATGTTTGCACTTTTCCCGATGCCTGTAATAATAACCCTTCCCGATGACTTAAGTATGGATTGTATCGCTTTTGGAAAGTTATCATCTAACTGATTGATGAGGCCACCAATGGCTTGCTGTTCGTTGCTGATTGTTTTAATCGCAATTTTTTTTATTTCTTCTATTGACTTCAAGTTAAATATTTTTTATACATTTGATAAAAAAAACAAAAGTACAAATTTTAAGTTTTGTAATTTAATTTAGGTCAAACAAAAAAACGTTATATTTTATTAAAAAAAAATAATAACTTTGTTTTGGTAAAGAAATTTTTTATAAATTTGTAACAACAGATTATCCAAAAAAAAGAATGAAGAAGAAACTATTTTTATAAGAATAACTAATGAGAGGTTAGTATGGTAAAAAAAATGGATAATGATTATCCTCTGCACGATTTTCTTAAAAGGATTTTTGGATTTGACAGCTTTAAAGGAACTCAGGAGACAATAATTAAAAGTGTGTTAGATGGCTACAACACCTTTGTCATTATGCCTACAGGTGGAGGAAAGTCAATGTGTTATCAGCTACCCGCTATTGTTAGTGAGGGTACTGCAATAATTATTTCTCCTTTGATTGCATTAATGAAAAATCAGGTTGATGCTTTAAGAAGTTTCGGAGCAGAAAAGGGGATTGCTCACTTTATGAACTCTTCTCTTTCCAAGTTGGAGATACAAGAGGTAAAAGATGATCTTACGGCA
Organism: Bacteroidales bacterium; assembly: GCA_029934735.1. Lineage (GTDB taxonomy): Bacteria > Bacteroidota > Bacteroidia > Bacteroidales > JAADJA01 > JAADJA01. The sequence goes on along the minus strand of JAOZLR010000018.1, from coordinate 16,444 downwards.
GGTAAAACCAAGCTGCTGTATGTTGCACCCGAGTCGTTAACCAAAGAAGAAAATGTTGATTTCCTTAAAACAATAAAAATTACTTTTTATGCAATTGATGAGGCTCACTGCATTTCGGAATGGGGTCACGATTTTAGGCCTGAATATCGAAGAATCAGACCGATAATTGAAGCAATCGGACAGGATGTCCCTGTAATGGCTTTAACAGCTACTGCCACTTTAAAGGTTCAGCAGGACATTCAAAAAAATCTTAATATTCTTGATGCCAGAGTTTACAAGTCTTCTTTTGACAGGCCAAACCTTTATTATGAAGTAAGACCAAAAACCAAAGATGTAATTAAGGATATTATAAAATATATTAAAACAATGCCCAATAAGTCGGGTATTGTATATTGCCTTAGCAGGAAAAAAGTTGAGGAAATTGCGGAAACTTTGCAAGTTAACGGAATTAAGGCGCTACCGTATCATGCAGGCCTTGATGCAGTCACGCGGCGTAACAATCAGGATAGATTCCTGATGGAGGATTCTGATGTTATTGTTGCTACTATCGCTTTTGGAATGGGAATAGATAAACCGGATATCAGGTTTGTGATTCACCATGATATACCCAAAAGTATTGAAGGTTACTATCAGGAGACAGGACGTGCCGGAAGAGATGACGGGGAAGGTAACTGTATTACCTTTTACAGCTACGATGATATTCTTAAGCTCGAAAAATTCATGAAGGGTAAACCTGTTGCCGAACAGGAAATTGCAAAGCAGCTTCTGCAGGAAACTGTCTCTTATGCTGAATCTGCAGTCTGTCGCCATCGCCAGCTTTTGCATTATTTTGGGGAGGAATCTGTCAAAGAAAATTGTGGTGCATGCGATAATTGTCTGCATCCAAAAGAGAAATTTGAGGGTAAAGACTTTGTGAAGATTGCCCTTGAAGCTGTATTGGAGGTGAAGCAGCTCTTCAAGGCCAAGCATATTATTAATATTCTTGTTGGGAAGAATACAGCTACAATAAAATCATTTAAGCACAACAAACTGAAAGTCTTTGGAAGAGGAATGGAGCATGATGAGAAATTCTGGAATGCTGTATTCCGTCAGGCATTAATTAAGAACCTGCTGGTAAAGGATATCGAGAATTATGGTCTGCTTAAAATAACCCCGGAAGGTGAGAAATTTATCGAAGATCCATGGTCTGTTATGCTTACAAAGGATCATGATTATGAGAATACTGATGGCGATGAAGATTTTTTCGGAGGAGGTGTAATAAAGACGAGTACAACAGATCAGACATTATTTACACTATTGAAGGATTTAAGAAAGGATATTTCGCGTAAGGAGAATTTACCTCCATTTGTGATCTTCCAGGACCCTTCGCTTGAAGATATGTCGATCCAGTACCCCATAAAAGAGGAAGAGCTATTACAGATAACAGGTGTCGGCTCTGGAAAAGCAAAAAAATACGGAAAGCCTTTCCTCGAATTAATTATAAGCTACGTTGAGGAAAATGAAATTACAAGACCAAATGACCTGGTTGTGAAATCTGTTGTTAACAAGTCAGGATTGAAGGTGTATATTATTAAAAGTATTGATAGAAAACTTGCTCTTGAGGATATTGCATTCACAAAAAATCTTACTGTTAGTGAACTTTTAACGGAGATAGAAAGTATTGTTGCATCCGGCACAAAGGTCAACATAGGATATTATATTGATGAGTATGTTGATGAGTACCATCAGGAGGAGATTTTTGAATATTTTCAGGACGCCGAGACTGATTCATTGGTAGAGGCGCATGTGGAGCTTGGAGAAGATGAGTTTTCTGAAGAGGAGATCAGGCTTGTTAGGATAAAGTTTATGTCAGAGGTTGGAAATTAAACATTGTAAAGATGAACGAAGAAGTTAAAACAGTAGAAAATAATATTAATTCAGGACTTATCGTTGGGGTTATTGCCCTCCTTGGAGTAATTGTATTATTTATTTTATATTTTACGGATAGTGATGAGGCACAAGAAGTGCCAAAATCTCAATTAGTTGCAATAAATAAAAGTATGCCACCTTCATCAATAGCTTTTATTAATTCTGAGGAGGTTCTTAACCAGTATGACTTTGTTAAAAGACTGACAGGCGACCTGAACAGTGAAAGAGAGAAAATGGATAAGGAGTTTGCAGCTAAACAAATGGCCTATCAGGATGATGCTGCCTATTTTCAGGAGCAGGTTCAAAAGCAAACTATTTCGCAGCAAAGTGCTGAAGAGATATATCAGCAACTTATGGTACGTCAGGAGGAATTGTATCAGTTGCAGGATCAGTACTCAGCTGAGCTTGCACAAAAAGAGATGGAAATGAATGTTATTATTCTTGACAGTATCCGTAACTATCTGAAACGGATGAATATTTCAGCTAATTTTGATTATGTGTTAAGTTATAATTCAATGGGGAATATTCTCTTAGCTAAAGATACTTTTGATATTACTTCTCAGGTTATTCAGGGGTTGAACATTGAGTATGCCGGTAAAAACAATGAGGAAGAGTGAGACAAGGCTTCGTTTACATAATTATTATTACTCTTTTTGTGTTTTCAGGATGCACTTATAATATTTCTGAAAAAAATAAAAAACCTCCAGCCAATTTGATCTCACGGGATGAGATGGTCGATATTATTACTGATTTGCATCTTTATGATGCTGTGATGAAAGAGAAGCAAAATAGTCATAATGATATTTTGAAATCAAAGTACTATCTGTATCAAACTGTTATGGAAAAATATAATATCACAAGGGAGCAGTTTGAAAGCAGTGTGAAGTACTACCAGCAAGACCTTGATGAATATGACGGTATTTACGAAGATGTTATTGCAAAATTGAGTAAGATGAAAGCTGAGGCGGACTCAAAATGATTATTGCTTCTCATACAAAGCAGTGCAGGTATATAAATCGGCCCCATCATTTACAGTATAGTGCCAGTTTATCTTATTCTTGTCTAACACACCGCTTCCCTGAACTTCATTTGAGTTGTTATCGCACATAGTTTGTTTGGGGATAGTTATTGTACTCCCGGCAACAATAGCATAGGGAGGTTTTTCGTTATTACCGATAAGCCAGAAATTTTTAATTAAAACCTGGCTGCTGTTCGAAGGGTCTATGACTATCTGAATAGAATATGAATCACGGCTACAGGTTTCATTAACATTCCAGTAACCAAGAAATTGATCCCTGTCATCGGCAGGATTTGTGTTGTCATCTTCGGTACAAGCAGGGATAGATAACAGGATGATTAGGAATGCTGTTAAAACTGAAAATAGCCTCATTTTAATCATTACTTTTTAATTTGAAAAAAAATAAATATTTTTGTAAAAATAATAAATATTTAAATAGGTCAGTCAGGAAAGGAAAAAATGGAAAAAAGAACCATAGAAAGGAATTATGTAGGGCTCTTTAGCCTGGTAAAAGCTAAAAAGCTTAAAGATGCTCTTAACCTGCTCGGGGAGCTGGTGCTGGCATCGGGGAAGGGAGATTTTATTTCCCGGTTTGAAGAACTGGATACTACTTACGAAACTTTGTTAAAATATGCTGTGGATGGAGCTCCTGATCCGGAACGGGATAAAATTTATCGCAAACTTCAGGTCTCCATACTTGAGCTTTCTGATGTTGCAAGGCAATATGCTCTTATGAAAGATAGCAACCAGTATCTTTATAATCTGAAACGACAGATCGAGAACAGGGCAGGAGTTGTAAAAGAGGAAGCAATAAACAGCATTGACAGTCTTGCTTTTGATGATGAACTTGCAAATGTTTTGACAGAATCTTATGTTTCAGCAAAAGACAATAAGAGTGAGTATCTGAGACATCAGGAAACTTTAAGCAAAATTTTTAACCTTATACTCCTGACTGATAAATTTAAGGATGCAGATATAAAACTTGTAAAGTCTCTTTGGGTCTCCAGAAATTTCCCCTGGTACGAACAGGCAATAGTTATAAGTGCCTTGACAATTAGTTCAATAAGGTCCTTTGATGTTAAGAAAATAGAGTTGCTGATGGAGTTTTCAATGGATTCAAATGAGCAGATCAGGCAAAGGGCTTTGGTAGGCTTGTTCTTTAGTCTTTATATTTATGATTCCAGATTGGACTTTTATCCCGAATTGTTGGAGGAAATAGAAGACCTGAAAGCTATTCCTGATATAGAAACTAATATCGAATTTATTGCTATTCAGCTACTAAAGACAAAAGAGACTGAAAAAATATCTAAAAAGCTTAATGAAGAAATATTTCCGGAAGTTGCAAAGTTTCAGCCAATACTGAAGGATAAACTGGATCTTGACAATATTCTTTCGGATGATTTTATGGAAGATAAAAACCCTGACTGGGAAAGGGTTTTTGAGGATGCACCTGACCTTCTCGATAAACTTCAGGAGATATCAAAGCTTCAACTGGAAGGTTCCGATGTATTTATGGCTGCTTTCTCAAGATTGAAAAACTTTTCTTTCTTTGATGAAATGATCAATTGGTTCAGGCCTTTTCATATAGATAATTACATAATCAGGGATACCCTGAGCAGAGAAGATAAAAGCTTTGATACTGATCTGTTTCTTGATAGTCTTTCGCAATCTTTCTTTTTGTGTAATTCTGATAAGTACTCTTTTTGTCTGAATATTGAACAGATGCCGCAGATGCAGAAGAATATGATGATAGAGATGTTTCGTGCCGAGATGGAGGGGCTGAAGGAACTGCAAAATGAGGATGATATGTTAAATAAGTCAACACATACAAAAAGTATATATTCTCAATATATTCACGATTTGTACCGGTTTTATAAACTTCATCCTATGAGAAATGAATTTACCGATATCTTTAAACTGAGGTTTGACTTTTATAAAAGCAAGTTTTTTAAAATTCTGGTTGATGATGAAAAAATCATCAGGAATATTGCAGAGTTTTTCTTTGAAAGGGAGTATTATGAGCAGGCTTTTGAGATATACAAGGAGCTGAATGAAAAGGGGGATAACTCCCTCGAAGTGTTTCAAAAGATGGGCTATTGCTCACAGAAAATGCGTAATTATGAGGATGCCCTGAATTATTATAAAATGGCTGAGCTTTATGATACTAACCGTGCATGGAATATTAAGAAGATTGCTTTGTGTTATCGTAATGTGGAAAATTATGAGGAGTCGCTTAAGTATTATCTTGAAGCTGAGCTACTGGAACCGGAAAATCTTTATGTGCAGACTTTTATAGGGCACTCCTATCTCGACCTGAAGGATTATGAAAATGCACTAAAATATTATTTTAAAGTTGAGTTTCTGGCACCTGACAACAAAAAAGTACTGCGCCCGATTGCATGGTGTTCGTTGGCACTTGGTAAACTCGAAACCGCAAAAAATTATTACCTTAGGCTAATTGAGAGCGAAGCCAATAAATATGATTTGATGAACCTGGGACATGTAGAGTGGTGCCTTGGAAACCGTCAGGCAGCATTAAAGAACTATAAACTTTCCATTAATAGCAATGATAATAATATGAAGCTATTTATGGCAGGCTTTGAGGAGGATAAGGAACTCATCATTAATAATGGTGTTGACCCTGATGATATCCCTCTGGTGCTAGACTATCTAAAGTACATTTTGTAACTATTTAAGTATTAGCTTTTTGATTTGTAATTGAGTGCTGCCATCAAGCAGCCTTACAAAATACGGCCCTTTGGGAAGAAAAGGAAGGTTGATTTTTTTGATTACTCTTCCCTGTTGAAAAAATTCCGGATCAGTTTCAAGAACTTTTTCACCAAGCAAATTATATATTTCTACTTGTAAGGTTCTCTCTTGTTCAAGATTTATATTCAGATTCACAAAAGATATCGCCGGATTTGGTGATAAAACTAAAAAGTTTTCATTTAATGCTTTCTCGGCAACAGATGTTATCAAAGTTCCACCTACACTTACAATTGAATCAACAAGATTCTCATATGACGGAGGATATATCTGCTTTACAGGAATATATCTGTTTGGTAAAATAACGCAGAGTGTAGGTGTTCCCTGGATGCTATAAGCCATATGAACCTGATTTCCTCCACCGTCGAAACCGCTGACGTCAGGAAAAGTTATGCCGTAAACAGAATCGAAATACTGAACGTCATCAGTATGATTACCCTTGTCAATGCCGAGGAAAAATACATTTCCCTCATTAGAGCCAAAAGCTTCATAAGCCTCCTGAACTTCAGGTGCATATAGCTGACATCCGCTGCAAGCAACTGAGAAAAAATCAATTACAACGATTTTATTATCATCAAGTAGTGAAAATAGTTCCCAGGTATCCCCACTAACATCTTTAACAGTGAAGTTTGTGGCTGTATCCAGCATTGTTTGTGACCGGCCTGTAAGTATCAGAACGAAAAACAGAGTTGCAAGTATAATTTTTTTCATTTGTGAATATTTTAATTGAGTTGAATCCTAGTTCTGTTATTTTTATTACTTCTAAATAGCAGACATAATATTTGTTTAATTAGTTGCCTGAATTATGAAATACTTACAATTTTATACAATTATTTTTGATTTTTGTTCAGAAGAAGTGTAATCGTTTGTACGGCAAATTTCCATTATTTCCGGTGTGCTATCAATGCATCCACTACTTTATCGGCAAGCCGGCTTGCGCCTATTCTGAAAAATTCATTGTTCATCCATTTCTCACCCAAAATATTTGACAGCAATTGAAGATATGCCAGTGCCTCTTCGGGTTCCGAAATTCCACCGGCAGGCTTAATTCCAATCATTTTACCTGTTTTATTGTAATATTCAAGGATAGTATCAGCCATAACAACAAAAGCCTCTTCTGTAGCTGCTGGAATAATTTTACCTGTTGAAGTTTTTATAAAATCAGCACCTGCACTTATAGCAATTTCGCTTGCTTTTCTGATGTTGACGATGGTTTCCAGTTCTCCTGTCTCCAGGATTACTTTTAAATGCGTGTTTCCGCAGACCTCTTTTTGTGCTGCCAGTTCATCGAATACTACATTGTAATCTCCCTCCAGAAACTTTCCGCGTGAGATAACTGTGTCAATTTCATCGGCACCACCATCAATTGCATATTTTATCTCATCAAGCTTTACCATTAATGATGTTTGACCACTGGGAAAACCACCGGCAACAGAGGCTATTCTAATGTTTCTGCCTTTAAGCTCTTCCTTTGCTGCTGACATAAAAGGAGGATAGAAACAAACTGCTGCAACGTTTGGGATATTGTCTATTGAATTGGAAAAACTGTATGCCTTTTGGCACATTGCGCGTATCTTGTCGTGTGTGTCATTCCCATTTAATGATGTCAGATCAATACAGTTTAAGACAATTCTTAAGGAGTCTTTATCTGTTGATTTTAATTGTGAAGAGTGAATTTTTGTTATCCTCTCTTTAATATCGGCTTCCGTATAGTTGTATTCTGAAAATTGTATCATTGTTTTAAATCATTAGTGTTATTATTTATATTAAACAACAAATCATATATTAAACGTCATTGCGAGGCGAAGCCGTGGCAATCTGCAAGTTAAGACTACCGTCATTGATAGCAGATTTCTACGGAATGCCAACACACAATCCACCTTTAAATTCCTCGCAATAACGAGGGCAATAATCAATGCAAAAGTAATTTTTTACCCGCAATGAAAATATTTTTCCACCAGTTTCATTACCTTTTCAGGATTGTCTTCTATCTCTTTTCGTAAATTTTTATCATTATAACTTTTGTGATATTCGATAATTCCGTTTAATATTCCTTTGGTAAAGACTCCGTATTTTAGCAGAATATCCTTTTGTTTTTCAAGAGATTCAGCCGATTCCCAGCAGGATGCAGGTAGGTGCTTCAGTTCATTAGCTATTTTATCATCCTTAAAAATATCAACATCAACATAAGTTTTATCGGCATACGCCAGAGCATCCTTCATTTCAAATCCGTGACGCACTGCTACAGCAAGGCTTGCCATCAAAGTATATATGTCTGCTGATCCATCAGCAGCCCTAAACTCAATTGTTTGCTTGTCAGGTGGGCTCACCGGCTCTTTTGATTCTATTGGGTTAGCATCCTGCGCCATGTTGAGTTTCCCTGTCCAGCCAAGAGGTACTCTCACAAGTACCGATCTGTTGCGGTCGCCCCAGCAAATATTTGTTGGTGCTTCCTGATGCGGAACTAAGCGGAAATAGGAGGTTGGGTTAAGATTGCCGAAAGCCGTGATTGAAGGGGCGAGGTCAAGAAATCCTGCAATAAGTTTTTTCGCTTCTTTAGTGAGTTTCCCGTTTTTCACCAGCATATTGTGTCCGTCTTTTACAAGTTTCGTATGAACATGAAGACCACTACCGGCTTTTCCGACAGTAATCTTCGGTGCAAATGTTACTGTTACACCATGCTTGTACGCCAGAGTTCGTATTATCCATTTTGCAACCATAAGCTGGTCTGCTGCACTTTCGATGTCATCCGGCAGAAACTCAATTTCGTTTTGTTCATACTCAAGATTGTCAATCGTAAAATTACCTACTTCCGAATGCCCGTACTTTATAACTCCACCGGCTTCTGCAATAGCCAGCATAGCTTCTCTTCTAAACTCGCCCCATTTTGAAAATGGCTCTGCCTCGTGATAGCCTTTCTGGTCTGTTGCCGGAAAAAGGTCTTCCTTCTCACTTATAATATAGTATTCCAGTTCGCCCATTGCATACATCGTCAAACCTGTCTTTTCTTTCAGAGCATCGTGTGCTTTTTTAAGAATATACTGTGGTGAGCTGTCTAACGGATTGCCATCTTTATTGTAGTATGAACATAGAATGTCAATTGTCGGAACCTCAGAAAAGGGGTTTACAAAAGCGGTTTTATATCTTGGTATCACATAGAGGTCGCTTGAGCCGGCTTCGATAAAAGGGAAGAGGCTTGATCCGTCAACACGTTCCCCAAATGTCAGAAGGTCGTCGAGATGCTGCTTGCTGTTTATAACAAAATTAAGTGTCTTCAGTCTTCCGTCCCAGCCCCCGTATCTGAAGTTAATCATCGAAACATCATGATCTTCGATATATCTTATCAGGTCAGCTTTTGTAAATTGCTCTGCCGGTTTGTTAAGGTATTGTACCAGCGGATTCGGGTTCATCTCTGTGTAAATATTCATATTCTCTAAATAAAAATTAATATATTAATCGTATTTTTTTCAATACGGTAAAATATGGGACGCCAAACTTAGTTATTTTCCACTAAATGAATGCAAAATCAAAGGATAAATTTTCGATGGCAGATTCATTTTATTCACGAATTCAATAAATATGCACTCTGCTTCAAGTTGGTGTTTCCTTTTTGCTACTTTTGCCGAAATAAAGTAAATGTGCTGCCGGACGGGTTGGCCAGCCGGATAATTATTTGATTATTATGGTTGATGTAGTATTATCATCTTTTGGATTGCTTGCATCATTCTATTTTTTGCATTTCATCACGGAGTTCTATTTTATTCCTTCTCTTGATGAACTTGCAAAAAAGTTGAAGATGTCGTCTGATATGGCAGGTGCTACGTTGATGGCTGTCGGTTCAAGTGCCCCTGAACTTGCCGTTATGCTTTTTGCCATATTTATCAAGGGTGATCATGAGGCGATAGGAATTGGGACTATTGTGGGTTCGGCACTATTTAATCTCCTTGTCATTATTGGAATGGTAATGCTCATCGGAAAGTCGAAAATGGTATGGCAGCCTATTCTCAGAGACCTGATTTTTTATGGGGTATCAATAGTTCTGATAATCCTCTTTTTTTCGGATGGATATATCTCACCGGTTGAAGCATCAGTACTCGTAATTGTATATTTTATCTATGTTGGGATGATGTATTTCTGGAGAAAATATTTTCCCTATAAAGACCTGGAGCAGCCGATTGCGGAAGAGACTGTACTGGAAAAGGAATCCGGTATTCTGAAAAAGCGAATTAATGAAGTATTACACAGGCTTGTTCCAAAAGTTAGCAACATATTTATTGCATTTTTACTTTCTATAGTAATTATCAGTGGGCTAAGCTGGCTGTTGGTTCATTTTGCAGTTAAATTGTCCACAGAACTAGACGTACCGGAAATTTTTATTGGGTTGACAATAATTGCAATGGGTACATCAATCCCCGATTTGTTATCCTCTGTGATTTCTGCAAAAAAAGGGCGTCCCGGAATGGCTGTCAATAATGCCATAGGCTCCAATGTATTTGATTTACTGATTGGTTTTGGATTTCCTTTTTTGTTACTGATATTTATTACGGGTCATCCTGCTGAGGTAATTTCCGAAAACCTTCGGGTTTCATTTGCCCTGTTATTTGGCTCTGTCATTGTCCTTGCCATAACATTGGTGCTTAACAGATGGCGAACCGGTAAGGGGATAGGGTTTTTGTTAATCGCTCTTTATATTGTTTACCTGGTTTATGAGATTATATCGTGAAAATATATTGTATACACATTAAATATTGTTTAGCGTAACGAAAATGGATGCTTATTACTTGTCAATTGATATGTTTTCAAAATAAACTTCCAGTAGTTGTTTTGCAGCTTTATAAGAGCTAATCTCTCCTTTTAGCACTTTGTTTTCAATATCAGGAAGAAGCTTTTTTATTGTAAAATTGGTTTTAAAATTACCGATAAAGTAATCATTTATAGTCTCAAACATAATTTTAAGCTCCTGTTCCTTTCGCCTTTTTGGAAAATATCCGTCCTTCTTTGCGAGGGTCTCGTATTCCAATATTTTCTCCCAAATTTCATTTATTCCTTTTTTCTCTCGGGCCGAGCAGGTACTGACAAAAGGTATCCAGCCCGATTCGGTGGGAGGGAAGAGGTGCAAGGCGTTTTTATATTCTCGCTGTGCCAGTTCCGCTTTTTTCAGATTATCGCCATCGGCTTTGTTTATCACAATGGCATCAGCCATTTCCATAATGCCTCTTTTTATTCCCTGAAGTTCGTCGCCGGCGCCGGCAAGCATAAGCAAAAGAAAAAAATCAACCATTGAATGTACTGCTGTTTCCGATTGCCCCACACCCACTGTTTCGACGAAAATAATATCGAACCCGGCAGCCTCGCAAAGTACGATTATCTCTTTTGTTTTTTGTGCTATACCACCCAATGAGCCTGCTGAGGGAGAGGGGCGAATAAAAGCATTTGCATCAGTAGCAAGCTCTTCCATCCTTGTCTTATCACCAAGTATAGAGCCTTTGGTCCTTTTGCTGCTGGGATCAATGGCGAGAACGGCCAGCTTGTGACCTGCCAGGGTCAACTCTTTTCCGAGAGATTCGATAAAAGTACTTTTTCCAACTCCGGGCACACCTGTAATTCCTATTCTGATAGAGTTTCCGGATAAGGGCAGGCACAACTCCATTATTTTTTCTGCTAGTTGCTGGTGACTGGGCAGAGAACTTTCGATGAGCGTAATAGCTTGGCTAAGGATAGTACGGTTACCACTTCTGATTCCCTCAACATACTCTTCGATAGAGAGCAGACCTGGTTTTGAACCTTTGAACAGCTTTGCTGCTTCAGGATTAAAGGATGAAGGTTGCTCTATCCCTTTATTGACTTTTAATGCAGAATTTTTATTTTTTATTTTACCTGTCACTATATTGTTTTAAAAAACCTTGAGCAAAGATAAAGAAACTATACAATTGAAAATTTTATAATTTTGCACAATAAAACGCAAGCTATTTTCATTGTTAATTATAGTAAAATTCTTATGAAAAAATCAATAGTTTCTTTAATTATTTCCATTTTCATTTTTGGTGTAAGCTATAGTCAGGATTATTCTTATGATAAAAAGATTGGTGCTGAGAATGCTAAACAGGTACCATTGACAATGGGTATATATAATGATTCTGTCCTATCTGCTTATGTAACTTCTGTCGGTCAAAGGCTGGTAAAACAGGTTGATAATGTTCCTCTTGATTTTAATTTTCATATTGTTGATATGTCTGAACCAAACGCATTTGCTTTGCCCGGAGGATATATCTATGTCACAAGAGGAGTCCTGAGTCTTGTGAATGACGAGTCGGAGCTTGCTTGTATTATGGGACATGAAATGATACATGCAATAGAGAGGCACAGCGTTAAACAGATGAAAAAGAAGATACTTCCGGGTATCCTTCAGATTCCCGGGGCAGTGGTAGGAGCTTTTAATCAAAATCTTGGTGCACTGATTAGTGCTCCTGTTCAGGTTGGGAGCGCACTTTTTCTTTCAAGCTACAGCAGGAGCCAGGAGAAAGAAGCTGACAGGCTTGGAGTTGACCTTGCAGCAAAGGCAGGATACGATCCTTCAAAACTGGCTGTAATGCTCGAAAGTATTCAGAAAGATGTTGAGACACTAACCGGTGAAGAAGAGAAGAAAAGCTATTTTAGTTCCCATCCTTTTACTCCCAAAAGAGTTTCCTATCTTGAAAAAGAGGTTGATAAACTTGAATGGAAACCAAATGAGCCGGTTGCAGGAAACAAAGAGGAGTTATACAGCTTGTTAAAAGGGTTATGTTATGCTGATAATCCTGTGCAGGGTGTTTTTAAGGATAATCAGTTCCTGCATCCCGATATGGGTTTTACAATAACCTTTCCTGATAAGTGGGAAACCCAAAATATTCCTGTTGCGGTCGGAGCAATGCAGCCCGATGGTGGAGCGCAGGTATTGCTTCAACTTGCAGATACAGTGGCTGATCCGGATTCATTGGGAATTGACTTCGTTAACAAGTTCAAGAAAAAGTACAAGCAATCGCCAAAAGAAAATAAACATATTGACATTAATGGAAATCCCGGCTATATGGTTATGCTGAACGACAACAGCAGCGGAAAATCTGTTGATATGTTCCTTTACTGGATTAGGATGAACGACATAATTTATAATATTTCAGGTCTGGGATATACTCAATATTCGGATACGATTCAAAGCTGTGTACAATCATTCCGACACCTTACCGAAGATGAGAAAAAAGGTATTACAAGCCTGAATCTGGATTTTGCCCTGGCAAATGAAGGCGAAACCATTGATGCTTTCTCAAAAAGAACTAATAATAAATGGAGTGAAGAAATTACTGCAATTATGAATGGACTGGAAAAAGGAGAAGTGCTGAAGGATGGTCAGTATTTAAAAATTGCAGTCGAAATACCTTATATAAGCATAAAGTAATTGAGAATTTAGTAGTTTGTACTTTATTGACAAGCGTGGACGCTTGTCACATAATTGGGTGTGTCAAAATGCAATACTAATCAAAAGCAAATTGCCACTGCCCGGCGTAAAAAACAGTGGTTGGACGAATGGGATAAATTTTTTTTCTTCAAATGCATATTATTTGAAACTTACATTGTCATTACAAGAAATATATTGAATATGAAAACAAAAATGAAAGCTTTTTTAATCATTATTATGGCCGGATTATTAGCATCCTGCACCTCAAATCAAAAAAAGATGGAACAAAAAACAAATCCTTTTTTTACGGAATATGGAACCCCTTTTGATATACCTCCATTTGAAAAGATAATGCCGGAACATTTTTTGCCAGCTTTTAAAGAGGGGATTAAACAGCACGACAAGGAGATAGATGTAATAGTTAAAAATACAGCAGAGCCGACATTTGAGAATACAATAGTTGCTAAAGAGGAGAGTGGAGAACTTCTCAGGAAAGTGTCAAATGTATTTTTTAACCTTACATCGGCAAATACAAATAAGCAGCTTCAGGAAATATCAAAAGAGGTTGGCCCTATGCTTTCACAACACAGTGATAATATTAACCTCAATAAAAAATTGTTTGAACGTGTTAATGCTGTTTATGAAAGTAATGATGAGCTTAACCTGAATCCGGAGCAGCAAAAATTATTGAAAGAAACTTATAAAGGTTTCATCCGGGGAGGAGTTGCGCTTGCTGGCGAACAGGAAAAAGAATTCAGGAAAGTGAATAAGGAGCTTTCATTGTTATCATTGCAATTCGGGGAAAACCTTCTTGCCGAGACAAACAGCTTCAAACTGATTATTGATAATAAAGATGACCTTGCAGGATTACCTGATTTTGTCGTTGAAATGGGAGCTGCCGATGCAAAAGCTGATAGCCTTGAAGGGAAATGGGTTTTTACACTTGACAAACCTAGCTTGATACCCTTTTTGCAATATTCTGATAAAAGGAATTTGCGTGAGAAAATCTTTAAAGCTTATATCAATAAGGGAAACAATAACAATGACTACGATAATAAGGCAATAGCTTCAAAGATTGCAGATTTAAGGGTGAAACGAGCTAATTTGTTGGGATTTGAGTCTCATGCTGCCTATGTCCTTGACGATAATATGGCTGGTACACCTAAAAATGTTTACGACCTTTTATATAAAGTCTGGTATGCTGCCTTGCCTGTTGCAGAAAAGGAAGCCAAAACTCTCCAGGGAATGATTGATGCCGAAGGCAAAGGCTTTGAACTTCAACCCTGGGATTGGTGGTATTATTCTGAAAAATTGAGAAAAGAAAAATATGACCTTGATGATGAATTGCTAAAACCATATTTTGAACTCAATAATGTTAAACAAGGAATGTTTGAAGTAGCTAATAAACTATTTGGTTTGACTTTTGAAGAGAGAAACGATCTTCCCAAGCCTCACAAGGACGCACATACTTTTGAAGTGTTTGATGCCGATGGCACTCATCAGGCGATTTTAATAATGGACTTTTTTCCGAGATCAAGCAAAAGGGGAGGTGCCTGGATGAGTACATATCGCAAGCAATATAAAATTGACGGGAAAAATTACAGCCCGATAGTTACAATGGTAATGAATTTTTCAAAACCAACCGAGACCACACCTTCACTGTTAACTTTTGATGAGGTCTCAACAATGTTTCACGAGTTTGGCCATTCGCTTCATGGATTGCTATCTGATTGCTCCTATCGCAGTCTGTCAGGAACAGATGTGGCAAGGGATTTTGTGGAGATGCCATCGCAGTTTATGGAGAATTTTGCTGCTGAACCAGAGGTTTTGAAAATGTATGCAAAGCATTATAAAACAGGAGAAATCATTCCTGATGAGTTGATTGCAAAAATGAATGCTAGCAAGCATTTTAACCAGGGATTTATTACTGTTGAATATACTGCTGCTGCTTTTCTCGATATGGATTGGCATACACTTACTATCCCCGAAGAGAAAGATGCCATAGCCTTTGAGGATGCCTCAATGAATAAAATTGGCCTTATTCCCGAAATTGTTGTCAGATACAGAACACCATACTTTGCACACATTTTTTCGGGAGGTTATTCGTCAGGATATTATAGCTATCTGTGGGCAGAAGTGCTGGATGCCGATGCTTTTGAGGCTTTTAAAGAAAACGGTCTTTTCGATAAAAATACAGCCACCTCATTGCGGGTGAACATTTTCGAAAGAGGTGGTACCGAAGATTCTATGGAACTTTATATCAAGTTTCGCGGAAAGAAGCCGGGTATTGATCCTATGCTGAAGAGAAAAGGGTTGTTGGATTAGATCATTTTTTAGGTGAGACTGTCAAACAGTTCCATTAACATTTCTCTTTTTCTGGAAGCAACAGGTACATGGTCTCCATTGCTCATTACCAGGGTTCCACCATCAACTTTGTCAAAATAGGTCATTTTGTTGATATTGATGATATGTGACTTATGAATACGGTGAAAACCCTGATCGAGCAAAGACTCCTCAAACTCCCTGATAGATTTTGACACTACGATCCTGCGGCCATCAGTCAGGTAAAAAGTTGAATAATTCCCATCTGCTTGTAGATGGATAATATCACATGAATTGATAAGATGTATCTGGTCGCTTGATTTTAAGACTAACCTGTGGTCATTATTCAGATTTTTAATGCTATTGCCAAGTGCTTTTGCATGTAGCTTTTCTTCATACCTTATAAGGTCATCCGCTTTTTTGATAGCCTGGGCCAGCCCCTCTTCTTTAACAGGTTTCAGGATGTAATCAATTGCATTGTACTTTATTGCTTTAATTGCATAATCAGCATAGCTGGAAAAGAAAATAGTTTTAAAGTCGGGTGGATTAAAATGGTCAATAAGTTCAAAACCACTACCGTCTTTCAGTTTAATGTCTAGCAAAATCAGGTCGGGTTCATATTCGTTAATGGCGCTGATGCCTGATTTCATATCATTTGCCTGAGCAACAATACTCACATTTGGACTATAGGTCTCCACTGTCCTGACAATTATATCCAGGGTACGGCTTTCATCTTCTACAACTACAGCATTGATCATGAAAATCTTTTCGACAAATATACTAATTTCAGCCATAACTAAAAACTTTCCATTTATAAGATCAACTTTTCAATCCAGGTTATTCTGAGTTTTTTTTAATTGGAGATTGCAAATCCCCATTTATTAGCTTTCGGATTACAAATCCGAAAGAGCTGGGACTTCACGTCATTGCGAGTTTCTTTTCCCGTCATTGCGACGCATCAAAAGGTTGGCCTTGTGAGCGAGAATGCGGTGGCAATC
>JAOZLR010000017.1 GCA_029934735.1 Bacteroidales bacterium | reverse complement strand
AAGCAGGTGTACTAACCGATGTAGACGTTACTATCCCGGGTTATGGATTGCCGGGCACAACCACAATGCGAATTGGTGCTAACTATGGTGATCCTTCTTCCCCTGATCCTTGTGCCACATTTTTATATGGCGAATGGGAAGATTATTCAATAGTGGTTAGTGGTACACCAATAAATAACGATGCAATAGCAGTTAGTATTGATATTATATCTATTTTACAACAGGGAGATGTAACACCAAAAGCTACAGTAAAAAATAATGGAATTGAAACGATTAGTTTTCCTGTAACATGCTCAACTGACGGTTACTCTTCGATAATAGATATTACTGATCTGGGTTCAGGTGAAGAAATCCAGGTTGAATTTGACAACTGGTCGGTTACTCCGGGAGTTTACGATTTAGAAGTAGTTACAGCTCTTGAGGGGGACGAAATACCCGGGAATGATATGGTAAACAAAACAATAAATATTGTAGAATATATTCCAACAAAAATAGTAGTGGGAGAAGAAGGAACCGGAACCTGGTGTGGATGGTGTGTAAGAGGGGCTGTATATATGGATTCAATGGCTATGAAATATCCAGATACATGGATTGGGATTGCTGTACATAATGGCGATCCAATGACAGTAGATGAATATGATACAGGTATTGCCGGATATATCTCTGGATATCCTGGAGGAGTTGTTGATCGCAAGATTGTTACCGATCCAACATATTTTGAAGCAGCTTATGAAGAACAAATTGCTCAAATAGCCCCAGCTTCTATTTTTATTGAAAATAAAACATTCAATAGTACAACCGGGGAACTATCTTTTACTGTTACAGCAGATTTTATTGCAACAGTTTCCGATTTCAGGTTAAATGCTGTGATCGTTGAAAATGGAGTAACTGGAACCGGTGCTGGTTGGGCACAAGCCAATTATTATTCAGGTGGTGGTAATGGCCCCATGGGTGGTTACGAAGATCTTCCAGATCCAGTACCAGCAGAAGATATGGTTTACGAGCATGTTGCCAGAGCCATACTCGGTACATTTGTAGGAGCTGAAGGTAGTCTGCCTGCTATTGTTAATGCAGGAGAAACCCATAGTTATGAATTTACAACAACAGTTTCTACTGATTGGGATGTAAACAATCTTGAAGTTGTTGGTATGTTAATCAATCAAACTACGGGTGGAATTGAGAATGCAACAATTAATCATCTGATTACCGGAATAGCTGATATGCAAACAACTACGGATATTGCTATGTATCCAAATCCAGCTAAAGATGCAGTAAGGATTTCCAATGTTGATAAGGGGAACGTATATATTTATAATTTAAATGGACAACTTGTATTGGAAAAGCAAAATGTTAAGGGTAATTGTAAGTTGAATATTTCAAATTTCAAAAATGGGACTTACATTGTAAAAGTAGTTACTGATACGGAGATATTGACTTCAAAGCTGAATGTTATTAAGTAGTTTTTTTATAAGTAGATTTTAAGTTAATTGATTTAAGGAAACAAGGCTCCCTTTTTGGGAGCTTTGTTTTTTTAATTTTTCTGGTCAGTAAAAAGATAACTTAACCTGAATAATCAGGAAAAAATATTTCTATCTTTGCGCATTAAATTTAAACCATATATTGTTTTGAGAAACAGTATCAACATATTTATGAAATCGTATGGGATATTTCTCCTGTTAATTTTCAGTGCCACATTATTGAAAGCTCAAAATAAAACTGACAGCCTCATACATATATTAAATTCCAAAAGACTAAACGATTCAGAACAATCCATTTTGTATTCCGAAATTGCAAAAGCCTATCTTAAAATCAACCTTGACTCTGCCCGGTATTTTGCAACAAAAGGATTAAATATAGCAAAACAATCGGAATATATTGATGGGGTTTTAATGAATACAATTATTCTTGGCGATATCCCACTAAGGAAAGACAGTCTGATTGAAGCAAGAAAAATCTATTTAAAAGCTATCGAAATATCGGAATATGCCAGTGACAAAAATTCAGCTCTAACTGTGTGGTTAATGCTTGGGTACCTCCACGATTTACTTTCTGATTATGACAAGTCATTAGAGTATTATTTTATAGGTTTACATATTGCCGATTCACTAGAGTTATCAACCCCGCAATCGAAGTTCTATAATAACATTGCAATTATCCACCATAAGATAGGCAATTACAAAAAAGCCTTAGGTTATTATTTCAAAGCAGCTACTATTCTAAAAGAAATTGAGGACGAATACTATTATGCAAATACGCTATTAAATATAGGCGGTACTTATTTAAATATGGATTTTGTTGATAGTGCCCTTTTCTATTTGAACAAATCAAAAGAAATAAATGAAAGGCTCAAAAATCATTACGGGCTTTTAAACTATTATGGGCTCATTGGTGAATTACATTTTGAGGAAAGGGATTATGAAAAAGCATTGATTAGTTTTCAGCATCAGCTTGAAGAAATCGGGAAACTCGACGAATCGTTTTTTGGCTCCAGCTCGTATCTTAAAATTGGGGCTTTTATGGACTTCGGAGATATTTATTTCGAAATAGGAGAATTTAAAAAAGCAATTGAAAGTTATCAAAAAGCTATGAGACTTGCGAAAAAATCGTCCTTCCTAAAATATATCGCAAGTGCCGGTAAAGGACTGAGCAAGGTTTACGAAAAGACTGGAAATTTTGATAGTGCCCTCGTTTATTTTAAACTATTCCAAAAATACAATGATAGCCTGAAAAGAGAGGAGAGTATCAAAAAAATTGCGGAACTTGAAATGGATTATGAATTTCTGGAGGAGAGAAAACTGATACAGCTTGAAAAAGAAAGAATAGAGTCAGCACAAAAAGTAAAAGGACTTATTTACTTGTCAATTATTGGAGCTTCCATTTCAGGCTTATTATTATTTCTGTTGCTATATGTTCGCCAAAAAGACAAACACAAGCAAAGTCGTTTGAAAGAACAAAATCTGGCAAACGAACTGGAGTTTAAAAATAAGGAACTTACTACCAATGTAATGTACCTATTGAAAAAGAATGAATTTATTACGGAAATTTCAAATAAATTAAAGGTTGTGGATCGTAATACGAATATTGAACAACCCAAAGTTATTGTAGATGTCATTAATGAACTTGATAAAAATACTTCCAAAGAAGTGTGGACAGAATTTGAGACCCGGTTTCAGGAAATTTACAGTGATTTTTATAAGCGACTGAATGACAGGTTTCCGGGGCTTACACCAAACGAGTTAAAACTTTGTGCTTTCCTTAAATTGAATATGTCAACAAAAGAAATTTCGTCCATCACCTACCAATCTGCCGAAACCTTAAAGAAAGCCAGGTTCCGCCTAAGAAAAAAGCTGGGATTAAAAAGTGGGGAAAACCTGATAGCTTTTCTAAACCAAATTTAGAAATTTCAGCCTCCCCCCGATAGCTTTCGGGGTCAGTCTCCAGCCTGTCCGGATTCGTAAAGCAAGACGGGTCTTCAACTGCCGATTGTGGATTGCAAATTGCCGATTGCTATCTGTCAAATGTCCATTGTCCACTTTTTGTACCCCACCCATATTCGCCTTGTGAACATTTTGTACCCTTCCTAAATTAGTATCAACTTACTTTACTATATAGTTTTGCCGCTGATTTAATATTTATAAAAAAGCTTATGACTAAAGTAGCTGGGAAAAACAGGGATGACCTACAAATAAAATTGGATGGTATAATTTCAAAATCAACTGCACAAAAAAAGATATTAGAAAAAATACTATCACAATTGAATAAGCAGAATGAGGATTTGGAGATTCAGAAAAAAAATACATCAAATGATGATATAGTAAGGGAACAGTCAAAATAATACTATTTGATAAATTCAATTTAATACTCACTTAAAATTTTATGCAATGAGAAAACAGATTATTACCTTTCAAACTATGCTAGCCTTCCTGATTCTATTTGGATCAGCATACGCTCAGCGCAATTTTCATCGTGCAGCAATGACTGTAAACGGAGAAGTATTTGAAGTTCCAAATTATGCCAAGGCAACTAAGGGCACTCCTATGGACTTATCAAAAGATTACCTGTTTTTTGATGATTTTTCATCCGGGAATATTGATAACTGGACCGCCATGGGTGACGGTATCGAAAACTGGGGAGTGGATCAAACAAATTTTGCCACAGGAACTGCACCTGAATTAGGATTGCATTACAGCCCGGTTTTTACCGGATACGCCTACCTAACATCACCTGTGATAAATACCACTGGTTATACGGAATTAGGACTTCAATTTAAACACCTAATAGACAATTGGTCTGGAGGTGGAGGGGTTTATTTCAGGGTTTATACTACATCTGACGGAGGTACGACCTGGAATGAAGTATGGTCACATTTTCTTGAAGGCCCGGATCCCTATGGCCCAGAGTTGGCCAGCATAATCATTAATAATTCTGATATAGGTTCTGCAAATTTTCAGTTTGCTTTTGGTTTTGATGACAATAGTGATTTAATGGATGACTGGCTGATAGATGATGTAACCCTAGGCGAACCAGCTGATTTGGATGTTGGTGTAACAGCAATTAACGGGATTCCTGATTTATTCGGTATTGGAGAAGATGTTACCGCTTTAGCCAATGTACAGAATGCAGGTTCAGAAACAGTCTCTTTTGATGTAGATCTTGAGATTGATGACGGATCAAACGTAGTTTTTTCTTCGACTCAAACTGTAAGTGACCTTGAAGGAGGTGAACAAACAACTGTTGCTTTTGATACATGGGCAACCTCGGCAGTGGGAGTTTATACTGCAACTGTAACTACATTACTCAGTGGTGATGTAAATCCTGATAATGATGTGATGACTTTTACTTTTTCTGTAATTGATGGAGTAACCAGAAATATGGTTATTGTTGAAGACTTTACAGGTACATGGTGTGGATTTTGTCCGGGTGCTGCCATGGGAATTTCAGACTTAATTGAAAATGGATATTCCATTGGCCCCATTGCTTATCATAATGGAGATCCTTATGAAACAACCGAAAGTATGGCAAGAATTGACTATTATGGAATTACAGGATTTCCAACAGTAAATTTTGATGGAATTGAACAGTATAGTGGAGGATCTTCAACTCAATCAATGTATGATATTTACTGGCCAATTATTGAAGCCCGAATGGCTATTCCAACTCCATTAACCATTGACCTGGAAAACGTTAGCTTCAATGGCACTACATTCACTGCAGATGTTGTATGTGAAGCTGTAAGTTCAATTGCCAGCGACGACCTTGTAGTTCATGCTGTACTTACAGAATCACATATTGATGAAGCGTGGGTGACACAATTTGAATTGAATGAAGTTGAACGCCTTATGTACAACGGTGCTGAAGGTACACCCATTGACCTTATCAATAATACACAACAAACAGTTTCCATTGAATTTACCCTCGATGGCACGTGGATACCAGAGCTTTGCGAAGTTGTTGTATTTGTGCAGGATGTCAGTTCAAAAGAGATTTTTAATGGTGACAAGGTGCATGTAAGTGAATTGACTGAACTACCAGATGCTATAGTTACTGTTCTTGACAACTATGGTTCACCAGTTGAGAATGCAACAGTTGACTTTGGGGAATTTCAGGAAACAACCAATGCAAGTGGACAAGTAGTGTTTCCCGATATTGAACCAGGTGTATATTGGTACTCTGCTTATAAAGACGGATATTTGCCAGGTATTGAATCCTATACCGTTATGCAGGCTGAAAACAAGGAGCTTGCTTCCACATTATCTGCAGCAAACCTTTTATCAGGAGAAGATTTTGCAAGTGGATTTCCACCGGAGGGTTGGACAATTGAAGGAGATCAAATTGATAACTGGACACAATCTCAAACTAATTATGCAGGTGGAGGTATGCCTGAACTACAGTTTAGCTGGTCGCCCCAATTTATAGGATTTTCTGATGTTATTTCTCCATTCTTCGATATCACTTCCGCCACAAATGCCCATTTGATGATGAAGAATTATGTAGATGTATATAGTGACTTAGAGGTATTTACTCTTCATATAATGGCAACTCATGATGGAACCAACTGGGAAACATTGTGGGAAATGCTAATACCAATAGATATGCCTGCTGAGCAATTGTCTTTCGAATTGAGTGAAGAATACCTTACAGCCGGGCAGGTACAGGTTAAATTCCATTTTGAAGGTGATTCTTATGAAATGAATAACTGGAATATTGATGATGTGTGGATTGTTGAACAAGTTATTACTTCAGTTGGTGAAAAAGCATTAGATAATATTTTAATATTTCCGAATCCTGCCAAAGACGTAGTAAGAATTTCTAATGTTGATCAAGGGAGTATTTACATATACAACATAAATGGTCAACTTGTGATAGAGAAACAAAATGTTAAAGGTGGCTGCATACTCGATATTTCAAATATGGAGAATGGAACTTACATTGTTAAAGTGATTACTGATACGAAAACAATGACATCTAAGCTAAATATTATTAAATAGTTTTTTCATAAATAGATTTTAGGTTAATTGAGTAATGATGCAAGGCTCCCTTTTTAGGGGAGCTTTGTTTCTTTATTCCATCAGCCAAGAAGATAATTACTGGGGTAGGGTAGCTCCCAGTCTCCAGCCTGTCCGGATTCGTAAAGCAAGACAGGTCTTCAGCTGCCAATTGCCGACTGCTATCTGCCAAATATCTATTGTCCACTTTTTGTACCCCCCAAAAAAACCACAAGTCCACTTTTTGTACCCAGTTTATTCAGGTATTAGCCTGCTTAAATATCTAATTTTGTCGAAAATTTATTTTTTGTGAAATAAATTGACTAAAATATCAATACTATTTTAATAATTAAAAATTTAGAAATTATGAATTCTATTACAAAAGTAATTGCAATTATGTGTTTGATGTCATTTGTTATGATAACTCAAGCGCAAGAAGAAAAAAAATGGGTATCTGGAAACTCATTTAATGCTGCTTTCCCAATCGGGGATATGGAAAGCATGTATGATTTCGGCTGGGGTATTTACGGAAATATTGATTATAACTTCAATAAGTTCCTTATTGGTAGATTCGATCTTGGCTGGAATACTTTTGACGGCCCGGACTTAACTAATCCAATTACCGGTTTACCAGAAGAAGTAAAAATGGATATTTGGGAATTTACCGCAGGCTTAAGGGCAAGACTTTCTGTTTTTTATATTGAAGCGAGAGGAGGCTATTTTACTGGTGTAAATTCCTGGGGGTTTGTACCTGCTGTTGGGCTCAGGTTTAAGAAGTTTGACCTTCAGGGCAATCTGACTATTGCTGGCGATAATCATTGGGGAGGTATTCGTATCGGTTATTATTGGGGCCAATAATGGAAAAATATAAAACAAATTTTGTTTATTAATTTTTAAACTTAAACACAATTATTATGAATTCAAAAATCAAATTATTTTTATTATTAATTGCAGGTGCAATTATTCTTAACACAAGTTGCGAAAAAGAATAAGAAGAAATCGAAGAAAGCCTTGGTGTTACTTTTACGGTTGCAACCAGTGATGGAGACTCCTGGAGTGCAAGCTCTACAACAGCTGATATGGTAGGCTCTCGATGAGCCGGATTATTTACAAAAAGAAGCGAACGGATCCGAAACACTTCAACAACCACCGGCACAAAAGTTACCTTCGGTCGTTCCTTGCTGATACAATATTATGAAATTTATAAATAAAAAATACGTATATTTGAACCGAAATTAAAACAGTCCGATTAATAGGGGGCTAGACCACCACTCAGATGGCAAAAGAAGTGACGGAAAATTCTCTTTTTCGGCTACCGATGTCAATCTTGATGTAATCACAATAAGTGGTAGTTGGATTAATGTTTCTAAGCAATAGTAATTTTTTTAGTGATAGGATTTTCAAACTTTATAAAATATATATTATGGATTTAACAGCATTAATTATTTATTTAGCCCTTGGGGCAATCGCTGGTTGGATAGCTGGCTTAATTATGAAAGGTGGCGGTTTTGGCCTTATTGTTAACATTATTGTCGGAATTGTTGGGGCAGTAATCGGGGGCTGGGTGTTTAGCCTTTTAGGTTTTGAAAGCACTAGCTTGGTTGGCTCAATAATCACTGCAGTGGTGGGGGCTGTTATTTTGCTCTTTGTTATTGGTTTGTTTAAAAAAAACTAATTTGCCCTTACTATTTTCGTTACTTATTTCAGGCATTATTATTTAGTACACAGAAATCGAGACATAACTGATATTGTTTAAGATTCAAATATTATGGGCTTTCTGATGTTTTCTTGCAGTACAAAAATAAAAAAGGGAACCATCGCTTTAAAAATATAACTTGCTGAGTTTAAAGAGTAAAATGCTGAATTTGCATGAGAAACTTACACGATGTCTTCTGAAATTGATGCTTTGCACGAAATGGTAAGTGCTGAAGGAATTGGGATTGCAGTTTTGGCTGATGCCTATTATGAACAAATCTTTTATAAAGAAAACAAAAATGAAAAAACAAATTTTATTACCCGTATTGGCCATTGCATTTGGTCTGTTTATATATTCTACAGCTTTTGGCCAAAAAGCCGAAGTCGAAAAGAGATTAAAAGAATATAGTATTCCTCATGGCTTTTTTGAAGATAACCTGAAAGACGAAAATGCAAATCATACGTTTAATATTAAAACCACTACCATTACCGACCAGGAAACCAAAGTTGAAGTTGGAGTTTTTGACCCGACTTTACCTGAAGGTGAAAGGTGGAAATTGATAAGTGTAAACGGAAAAAATCCAACGAATAAACAGAACAAACAATTTCATAAAGCACACAACACAAGTGAAGACAGCGGGGCAGGAGAACCGGCAGATAATGACTGGGAAATTCTGGAAGACAACGATTCAGAACTAATTATCGGATTTCAATACAGGGAAGAAAATTTGCCGCATAAGTATAAATTCCTTGCTAAATGCAAAGGGAAAGTATTTATAAATAAAACAGAAAAGCGTCTCGAAAAAGTTGAGTTCGATAACACAGGGCCTTTAAAAGTAAAGATATTCAATGTCGATAAGCTTGAAATGGTAGTGAATTATCAATTTGAAGAGAGCACTCAGACTTATCTGATTGAAAAAGAAGATATCCTTATGGATGCACGCATATTAGGACAGACTATTGAAGTAAAAGAGATTAGTGAGTTTTTTGATTATAAGAAGGTGAGATAGGCATCTGAATAATCTTGTAGTTAAGTAAAAGGTTTGTCAATTAATTATTGAGAAACCTTTTTTGGTTTTGTAAATTAATTGCGAGTATATTCATAAACTATATGTATTTAGTATCTTATTTCTTATATTCGTGTTGTTTTTGGCAAAATATTAGGAAAAAATGCCACAGATTCACAGATTATCAGAAATTGGTTAAAATAAAATTTCACAGAACAAACTACCAAAGGCAGGTGAGTAATTATTTGTGAAAACATTATTTTTAATCTGTGAATCTGTGGCAATAATTCTTTTCCAGTTTATCTGGGTTAGGAAATACGAAAAGCAATTATCTATTTCCCAATTGATAAATTTATTATTTTTGGGGCCTATATTTTATGTTTTTGTTTTAGGTATTTATAAAGTGAGAAAAACAGCAATCATGGAATTATAATTTTTTACCTAATTATTATTATTTATGGATCTAACAAAGCAAATATGAACACAGAAAGCACTCTTATCAAAAATACACACAAGTTAATTGCTGCGGTACTTATTGTCGTTATACTTGTTGTAGGCAAATCATTCCTGATTCCATTAGCCTGGAGTGTGTTGATTGCTTTAGCGAGTTATCAGCTTATTGAAAAACTAAAGGAGAAAACAATCCTCCCGGCAGGGCTTATCATCTTGTTTTATTTACTGTTTATAGTATCAGTTATTAGTCTGTTGATATATTTTTTCTATGTGGAGCTGAGCCATATTGCATCAGACCTGCCCGAATTGGGTAATAAAATTTCGACAACTTTACACCTGTTTTCTCAGCAGTTAGCTGAAAATGGTATTCACGTGCCAGATCATGTTGACAAAGCTTTTATTAGCGATTGGGTTGGCAAACATTCCGACATCATAATTGGATTTGTTACCGCTTTTGGTTCGCAAATCTGGAATATCGTACTGATGATGCTTTACTTGTTTTTTCTGCTTTATTATGGTGACCTTATCCCCCAGTTTATTCAGTCTAAAATTGAGGATAAACAAAAGAGGGCAAAGGTTAGAGAAAAAATCTTTGAATCAATGGAGGTCATTAAAAGTTATTTTTTTGGATTACTTATTTTGGCATCACTAACCGGTATTTTAGATTTCTTTGTCTTTTTAATATTTGGTTTAGAGTATGCTCTGTTTTTTGCCGTATTTCTTGCTGTCTTGAATTTAATCCCTTTTGTTGGCAACCCCATCGGAATGCTTGTAGTTGCCTTATTTACTCTAGTTACAAAGGACTCTATATGGTCGTTAGTTATGGTGATTGCCGCTCTTTGGGTGGTTAATCTTATTCATGAAAATGTTTTAAGACCATGGCTTCTCGGAGACAAACTTAAAATTAATGCTTTTGTAGTTTTTATTTCGGTTATTTTTGGAGGATTAATTTGGGGGATATCGGGAATGATATTATTTATCCCTATGGCCGGAATTATTAAAGTAGTTCTTTCGCAAAGTAGTACGAATGCTCATTACGCAATTCTGTTTTCTGAAAGAGAAAAAAAGAAACCTAATAAAAAGAAGTAGTAATTAAACGAATAGTCAAATATAAGCCCGTCGACATCCTGATTAAAGCTATTGTCGGCTTTTTCCTGATTGTTGCAACCATTCTGCTATTGCTATCATTGCTTATTCGTATTCCGGCTGTTCAAAACAAACTAAAGAATGAAAGTGAATTGGCATTGCAAAAGCAGTTGAATTGTGATGTTTCCATTGGGCAATTTCGTTTGGGCTTCCCCAAAAAGCTAAAAGTGAGCGATATCCTTGTTTCTAAAAACAAATCGGATACACTTTTTTTTCTGGGTGAATTTTCAGTCAATGTAGAACTTTTCCCTCTACTTGATCATAAGATTATTGCCCAAAAAATTGAACTAAAAGGTGTTAAAGGAGAAGTTGGAAGACTCCTGAAACAGTTACCCTCAGATTCAGCAGCCTCTGATGAAACGCTGGTTCAGGATTCCGAAACAGACTCATGGGAACTGAGTGTAAACAAGCTTTCAGTTGAGTCTTCTTATGTTGAATACCGCGATGAAGATATTGGATTTGAGTTGATAATGGATATTGGGACACTATATTTGCATCTTGGGTTTCTTGATCTTGATTCGCTTATTGCTTGTAAAGAAATTAAAATCAATGAAACGCAAGTGAGTTATGAATCACTGCTAACTGTAGAAGATGATGATACCTCTGCATTTGAGTTTGCTGATATTCGTGTTGAAGAAGCCTTTCTCGAAAAATCGGGGTTTACCTATATTGATTCATCTGATGCTTTTCTGTTTTTTGCCGGAGGAGATAACATTAATGTTGATGATCTTCTGGTTGATATAACAAATGAGACAGTTGTCATAAATACTGGTTTTTCAAAAAATACAACTTGCTCCGTTAAGTATTTTGGAGAGGAAGATACAACTTCTGGCAACTCTGCTGATATGAACTGGGGGCAAAGTCTTTGGAGAGTTGTTGGAGATGGTTTAGCACTTGATGCCTTCAGGTTTGTCATTGATTATTTATATGAGCCGGATATCAAAGGACATTTTAATAGCTCTCATATGGATATTAATTATGTAACAGGTAAACTGACTGATTTTGTTTTTGATGAAGATACTCTGACTGTTGGAATTCATAATCTGAGTGCGAAAGAACAAAATGGGCTGGATGTTCTTAAGATGGATGCGGAAGTGGAGCAGGATGGATCTGATTTTATTGTCAGGAATATGGATATTACAACTCAGAATTCCAAATATTTAATTAATCTTAATACCACAATCAGCCCGACAAATTATAACATACTGGATGGGGAAAATATTACACTTGATATGAGATTAAGTTGTAATAACTGGAATGATATTGACTATTTCTACCCTTTTCTGGACAGTCTTGACATCTTGTCAAAAGATTTTGGAAAATACAGCTTTGAACTTCAAACAAGTATTAACGGAGAATTGAATGACTTGTCAATCGAAACCTTTAACTTCAGTATTCTCGATTCAACCCTGATTGCAGCCAATGGACATGTCACAGGATTATTAAATCAGGAAGATCTGCAAATGAAACTGAATTTAGAAAAACTGATGACTTCGAAAAATAATTTGGAGCACTGTTTTTATCAACCTTTTCCTGACTTATCTTATTCAATCCCGGAATATTTGATTGTTGAGGGTGAGTATGGCACAAATAACGACACATATCAATTTGCAGGCAATATTCAATCAAATATCGGAACAATTAGTGTCAGCCGGGTAAGTATGAATTTTGGAGATGCCATTAAGTTTAGTGCTGAATTGTCCGCCAATCTTATTGATATAAATTCTATTTATGATGTTGGGTTGGATAGAGCTACCTTCGAACTAAAATCTTCCTTTCAGGGTGATGATCTGTACGGAGGTGACGGCAATATTTATTTGAATATTGACAGCCTGACATATAATGATTATACCTATCACAGTATTGATCTCAATGGCGAAATGGTAAACGGTAATTTTGGTGCAAAACTTAATTCACTTGATACTAACTTCTATTTGCAGATTGGAGCTAATGGTAATCTTTCTTCTAATAAGCAGGATGTTATTGTTGATTTAGATATCAGTAAAATAGACTTGGGAGATTTGAACTTTTATGATAAAGAGCTGAGTTTGAAAGGGAAGGGAGTTCTTGCAATAGATATTTCAGCCGGTAATAGTTATGGAGTGGAAGCTAAAATCCGGAGTCTTGATTTTTGTTTTTCTGATACTATGTATCAAATGCATCCTGTACAGATGTCGTTTCTTACAAATGACAGCAGCACAGCTTTCAAACTGGCAAGTTTTTATTATAACCTTGATTTTTCGGCTGATGATTATGTAACGGATATCGCAAATTCTTTAATTAAATTGCCCGGATTCTATTTGTCTGAGCATGAAAGTGATTCGGTTGACTTCTATTTGTCCGAATTTCGCATTTCAGGTGAGTTGGTTTATCCCGAAGCATTTGCCAGGGTTTTCTTCCCTGACCTTCCTGTTTTTGAGAAATTGATTGTTGACGGGGCTTATCATAAGAAAAGTGATGAAATTTATTTTGATCTTTTAGTTCCCGGAATAAAATATAATACAATTTATGCTGATAGTCTCGGGTTTTTTGTCACGGGCTCTTCAACAGAGTTGAAATACAGAGGCGTAACAAACTTTAAGGTTGATGATCTTATGTCTGGGAAAATAAATGTTTCCGGCGAATTCAGAAACTCGGAATTGATTACATCATTGAATTTTCTGGATACATATTCAAATGAATATTTGAACCTGACAGCACATATTGATACTTCAGGTGAAAATACAGTTGTCCATATAATTCCCGACAGCCTGATATTCAGCTATGATAAATGGGAGATGAACCCCGATAATAAGGTTGTTATCAATAGCTCAGGCATTGTTTTTGAAAGCTTTAATTTGAACAGCGAAGTACAGCAAATTTCAATTGCCTCCTATCCCGAAAATAAACCTGAGAATATTGAACTGAAACTTAACAATTTTGACCTTGGTAGTCTTGAGCATATTTTTGCTCTCGACACTATTGTTGCCGGAACTACTGATGCCGATTTTAAATTTCTTGATGTTTATGGCAATATGGTAATTGAGGGAGATATGACTATCTCTGATATGAGCCTGTATGATTTTGATGCAGGAGAACTGCAATTAACAGGGTTTGTGTTAGATGACAGTTTGATAAAAGGTAAATTGATTGTTAAAGGGGAAAATGAAGATATGACCATTTATGGGAGTTATCATCTTGGAGATGCAGAAAGCCCTGTTGACCTGACTTTGGATTTGAAGAGTTTTGATATCAGTGATTTGAATTATTTGCTAACTGATTATGTTAATGATGCAAAGGGAAATTTGACTGGGGAAATTCGAGTTACCGGTGATACGGAAAATCCTGTTTTTAATGGGAATGTTAGTTTTAAGAATGCCGGAATTGGTATAATCTCATTAAATAAATACTTCACCCTGGGTAATGAAAATATTGCTGTTAAGGATAATGTTATCGTTTTTGATGAGCTTACCATTGTTAATGAAAAAAAACAATCTGCTAAAGTAATTGGTAATGTCTCGTTTGGAAAGGGCAATAAACTTTATAGCGACCTCCGAATCAAAACTGATAATATGGAGATTATGAATTCAACTATGGATGATAATAACCTGCTTTTTGGTTTGCTAAAGGCTTATGCAGATATCGAACTCAAAGGCACACCTGATAAAATGAATGTTAATGCTTATGTTGATATTGACGAAATTACTGACATCACCTATGTCTTTCCTGAAGATCTATATATAAATGATAACAGGGGAGTTGTAAAGTTTGGGAAATATAATTACGATACGATTCAGGATCGGGAGATTCCGGAAAAGAGTTTTTTTTATACTTTAGAGTCACTTAATGATGTAAAAGTTAAAGTGGATATTGAGGATGGCGCAAGGTTTAAGCTGTTTTTCGATGATGGAGGCAGTAATTTTATTGATGCGGCAATCAATGGAAGTATGAGCTATTCGATATACGAAGGCAATACCGGAATTTCAGGAATGTTTGTGGTTGAAAATGGCAAACTACACTATTCCATTCCAATGGTTACTGTAGAGGATTTTACTATTGAGCCCGGTAGCTATTTTACAATGTCAAATGATATTTATAATCCCCATCTGAATATTATTGCATCAGCTAAAGTCAGGGCTTCAACCAGTACCCTGATGTCCGATTATGATAAAGTAATGACCTTTAAAGTGCTTCTTTATATGATAGGTGATCTTAACAATATAAAGTTAAGATTTGATATATCTACAGAAACGGGTGACGCAATTGTTTCGGCAAGACTGGCTCAATTGACAGAGGAAGAGAGAAATGTTAATGCCCTGAATCTGCTGGTACGGGGAGCTTTTGTTATAAGTGTTCATGGTGATGGGGCAGGCTCAGCATCAATGATTGATTCTCAGATTGATAAGTTTTACACCTCGCAACTTAATCATCTTATAAGCGACAATGTACGTTTTGTTGATTTGCAATTTGATGTTCAATCCTTCCGCGATTACAACGCCTCAGGCGAGCAGATAAAGCAGCGGAATTATTATTACAATATCGGGAAGAGTATTATACACGACAGGGTAAGAATACATTATAAAGGAAGCATTGGTGTTACTTCAGATGTAAAAGCTGAGCAGATAAATTCAAGTTTTGTGCAAAATGAGCTGGAAGCAGAGATTAAGATTACAAAAGATGGTACTTACAGAGGTGTGCTTTTTAGAAAAGACAGGTATGAAGGGCTACTTGAAGGCGAAATTTTGGAAACCGGCGGTGGTATAAAAATAAAAAAGAGCTTCTATTCGGTTAAAGATATGTTTACAAGGGACTTGGAGAAAAAAGCCCAAAGAGAAAAAAAGAAAAAGGATTAAAGTATGGTGTTTAAACCGGCATATATAATTTATCAATATCTTGATAAAAATCAAACATTCGGATTTTTTGTAGCCGGGATATCTGTACTGCAAAATGTCCGTGTCTATTCTCTTGTAGCGGTTTTAATAATAATGAGCCTCCTTTTAAATTCCTGCTCAAATACGAAATTCCTAAAGGATGATGAAAAGCTTTACACATATACATGGTTTTCGGAAAAAGGATTAGGAAAAATAAATAACAAGCCGCTAAAGCTTTATGAACTTTATATGGTAGGTGCTGCAAAAACAAATCGTCCGTTCATATTGCTACCAAGAATGAACCTTACTATACACAACTACTATAAACCAAGCAGGAAGTGGGGCCCAAGGCATTATATCTACCGGGTTTTTAACAAACCTCCTGTGCTATTAAGTGATGCAAATCCTGACTTCAGGTTAAAGGTTATGAAGCAGAGGCTTTTTGATATGGGGCATTTTGATAGCGATATTAAACTTGATGTGAAATTTTATGGTAAAGATGAGAAAAAAGCACGGGCAAAATATAAAGTACTTTTTAAGCCTGCATATACCTATCATAACCTTGAGTTTATAAACAGGAAGACAAAGACTGACAGTATTATTGCGGGTTCGATAAATGAAAGTATAATCATTCCCGGGCATGATTATTGGTTGGATGAATTGGAGGATGAACGCTTCAGGTTAAGCAAAATTCTAAAAAATCAAGGTTATTATTTCTTTAATCCGGACTATCTTTTGTTTAATGCTGACACCACAGTTGGGTCAAAACAGGTTGATCTTACTTTGGTTTTGAAAGATAAAATCTCAAAAAAATCGCATAAAAAATATTTTATTAGAAATATCAATGTATTTGTAAATTCAAATAAGAAATTTTTGGACACAATAAATCCAATCGATTCAACATATATTAATAACTGTTATTACAAATCTGTTGGTTATCCATACAAACCGAAAATTATTACGAAAGCTGTTTCATTAGAACCCGGAACCCAATATACTTTTGATAATCATGAGAATACACTTAGATATTTGCAGGGTATGGGTGCTTTTCGGTCGGTTGAGGTCTTTTTTGATGAGGTTGACAGCACTTCAAACCTATTGGATGCAAAAATCAACCTTGTCCCTCTTAAGCCTTTGGTAACAAGTCTTGAAGTGAATTTTGCCACAAAATCAAATGATTTTCTTGGACCTGCAGCTATTCTTTCAATCGGGCATATGAATATTTTCAAAGGGGCAGAGCAGTTGGTTTTTCAAATTGATGGCGGGTTTGAGTGGCAAAAAAACTCAAAGCGCAAGGAGTACGAACTGGGACTGAACTCCTACGAGATTGGGGCTCAACTAAAGCTAAATTTCCCCCGCTTCCTGATACCTTTTAATATAAAGAGACAATCAACAAGGTATGTTCCTAAAACATATACAGGTATAGGATTCCGCACATTAAAACGGGTTAGGTATTACAGTATGAATCTTTCGCAGGTGAACTTTGGATATTTTTGGCGAACATCACCAAAAAGAGCCTATCAATTTGAGCCGGTTTCCATAAATTATTTACGTCTGACACAAGCTTCACAAGAGTTTCTTGATTTTCTTAATAACTATCCTCAGGTTGCAACAAGTTTTGAAGAACAGTTTATTATTGGCTCTAACTTTAGCTATACATATACCACGAATCCGGATAAAAAGAAGAGCAACGAATTTTATTATAATGGAATTGTTGATGTTTCAGGAAACTTACTGAATTCAATTTATAAGGTAGCAGGGTTAAAAGATCCAAACAGCTCTGAGCCGAGCGAGTTGTTTGGAGCGCCATATGCCCAGTATTTTAAAATCACCAATGACCTTCGATATTATTTTAAACTTGGCGAAAAGAGTTTGATAGCCACACGGTTAATTGGAGGAATAGGCGTACCTTATAATAATTCATCTGTTTTGCCATATGTGAAGCAATACTTTGTGGGAGGAAGTCAGGACCTTCGGGCGTTTTATGCCAGGACTGTGGGCCCTGGTAGTTATCATCCGTCTGATACATTGAAGGGTAATCTCTTTCTTGACCAATCTGGTGAAATAAAGCTGGTTGGGAATATCGAATACAGGTTTCCGATCACATATAAAACTTTCGGAGCTTTTTTTGTTGATGCAGGAAATGTATGGTTGCTGCGTGAAGACAGCTCCCGTCCTGGTGGAAAGTTTGAATTTGATAAGTTTATGAATGAATTTGCAATTGGCTCCGGAGTTGGGATAAGAATTGATATTACTTACTTTGTGCTACGACTCGATGTGGCTGTCCCGATAAGGAAACCTTATATTTTGGGGAAAAGAAAATGGATATTTAATAATTCTGAATTTTGGGGCGATTATTTAATTTCGCTGGCTGTAGGGTATCCATTTTAGTCTATTGTGAATAATTCATTTGAAAATTAATAAATATAATGTAATTGTATAATAAAAAAATATATCTTTGCGCCCAAATTTTGAATGACAATGGTAAAAAAGAAAGATGTAACAGAAGAACGGATAGAAGCCGTAGAAGACGCGCTTAGTAAGTCGGAAATGTTTATTGAGAGGAATCAAAAGATTCTGACAATCGCGCTGGGAGGCATTATCCTTATTTTTGTACTTTACTTCGGATATATGAAGTACGTACAGAATCCAAAAGAAAAAGAGGCACAGGCAGCAATGTTTAATGCCGAGTATTATTTCGATCAGGATTCGGTTAACATTGCTTTGAACGGCGATGGTGAAGACCTTGGATTCCTTGATGTTATTGATGATTATGGCTCAACAAAATCTGGTAACCTTGCAAAATATTATGCAGGGGTTTGCTACCTGAAAATGGGTGAATATGAAAATGCAATCGACTATTTGAAAAGTTTTAAAGGTTCAGATATGCTGGTTTCGAGCATGGCTCTTGGTGCGATTGGAGATTCTTATGTTCAGCTTGGAGACATTGGTAAGGGAATTGAGTATTATCTTAAGGCAGCAAAAAATAATAACAATGAGTTTACCTCTCCTCCCTTCCTAATGAAGGCCGCATGGGGATATGAAACTCAAAATGACTGGAGTGCTGCTTTGAAAACCTATGATAAAATTAAAAAGGAGTATCCCAAGTCAAGAGAAGCAAGAGAGCTTGATAAATTTATTGCCAGAGCAAAAGCTGAGCTCGGCGAATTATAAAAGAAAAATGATATTGAAGAGATACCTGTCCGTTTTGCGGACAGGTATTTTTTTTGTTGATCCAAACAGCAAATCCCCAATAAATACTACTTTTGCAAAATATGGAACAGATGGATAAAAAG
>JAOZLR010000157.1 GCA_029934735.1 Bacteroidales bacterium | reverse complement strand
TACTATTGTGAGGTAATGGCTACCTGCATGTCTGTTAAAAGTGAAATTGCTACCTTGACTTTGACAGCCGGAATTAGTGACCCCGAGTATGGTTATAAAATATATCCGAACCCGGCTAAAAACATCCTGACAATTGATCCTGGAAAACAGATTGATATCCTGAATGTTAAAATTATTGACCTAAACGGACAAGTTGTTAACAGTTTGAGTTTTAAAGAAAAAGCAAGAATGGATATTGATATTTCAGGAATGAAAACAGGACTCTATTTCTTACAAATCAGTTTTGATAACACAATTTTTAACACGAAGTTTGTTAAGATGTAGAACAATCCTACACCCACGGTGCTTAATTTCTTTTCTTAAAAACAAATCTCATATATTTATGTTTTATCTGTATGAGAACTATCGTAATACTGCTATTGCTAACTTTATTGAATTTAATGTCAGGTTACGGACAAACAGAAATTAGTGAAATGAAATACAATAAACTAACTAACGAGGAGGCCAGCGTTATTCTGCATAAAGGAACTGAAATGCCCTGGACAGGTGAATATGTTGATTCAAAAGGTGACGGGACTTATACCTGTAAGCGTTGTGGTGCTGCGTTGTACAGGTCGGATGATAAATTCGATTCGCATTGTGGCTGGCCAAGCTTTGATGACGAAATAGTCGGCGCTGTGAGCCGAGTGCCTGATAAAGATGGAAGCCGAACGGAGATACTTTGTGCAAATTGTGGAGCACATCTTGGGCATGTGTTTGAGGGTGAAAAGTTTACTTCCAAAAACATAAGACACTGTGTTAATTCAATTTCACTTAATTTTGTAGCAGAATCTGATAATAGCAATATGAAAACAGTTACGGCAATTTTTGCAGGAGGCTGCTTTTGGGGAATGGAATTCTATTTTCTTAAAGAGCCCGGAGTAATTTCAGTAGAGGCAGGATACATTGGCGGTCATAAGGAAAACCCTACATATGAGCAGGTATGTGCGCATACTACTGGCCATGCTGAAGCAATAGAGGTAGTTTATAATCCTGAAAAAGTAACATATGAAAAGCTCGCCAGGCTCTTCTTTGAAATCCATGATCCGACACAACTTGACAGGCAGGGACCGGATATTGGTGACCAGTATCGGTCGGAGGTCTTTTATTTTGATGATGATCAAAAGAAAATTGCCGAAGAGCTAATTGATATTCTAAAAAGCAAAGGATATAACGTAACTACAAAAGTGACCAAAGGCACAACATTTTGGAGAGCTGAGAACTATCACCAGGAGTATTATGAGAAAACAGGCGGAACTCCATATTGTCATGCCCGGACAAATAGATTTTAATTTTAGAAACTGAGAACATATGATTCCACACTATAAAGGAACAGTACCGTATATTTCTACTTCAGAAATGATTGAGGTGGACAGAATAATGATTGAAGAGTATAGCATTGACCTTACTCGTATGATGGAAAATGCGGGAATTAATCTGGCAATTCTTGTTAACAGATTATATCTACGTACCAACCCGCTAGGCAAAAAGGTAGTTGTTGTTGCCGGGTCAGGAGGAAATGGTGGAGGTGCGCTGGTGGCGGCCAGAAGATTGCATAACTGGGGTGCAGATATTAATATCGTTTTATCGTCTAAACCGGAAAAGTTCAAAGAGGTCACCAGGCAGCAATATGAAATATTGATGAAAATGGGTATCACATGTTCTGATTCCATTGATAATGATGCTGATGTGATAATTGACGGATTAATCGGTTATAGCATTAAGGAAAATCCAGAAGGACGGGCAAAAGAGTTGATTGAAGGTATTAACTCTTCAGGGATTCCTGTGGTGTCATTAGATACTCCGTCAGGCCTTAACCTTATGGATGGCACTCCGGGAGAACCAACAGTAAAGGCAAAAGCTACTCTGACCCTTGCCCTTCCCAAGATAGGACTTTTTAAACACAAAGCATCAAAGTATGTTGGGGATATATATCTTGCCGATATTAGTGTTCCGCCTGAATTATATAAAAAAATTGGAATTGATGACCATTCGGTTCGGAAAATATTTTCAGCCGGTACTGTTGTGAAAATAAATAAAGTGATAGTTTTTAGTAAGTAGCATGGTATCGTTATGGATTATTCATAGTGTGTCCACATTCGAATAATTTTTATAACTTTTTTATCATTGTAAACTTGGTATATCAACCTATGCCTGATATTGATTCTTCTGGAATATGCACCTGATAAATCTCCAACTAATTTTTCAAAAGAGGGTGGAGATTGATATGGATTATTATGCAAAATTTGAATAAGCTTTTCCGCCTTTGGTTTTAATCCGGACACAGTTATTCTTTTTGCATCTTTTTGAGCTTGTTTTGTATAGACTATCTTCCAGCTCACCACTCTAGTTCTTCAGCGCATTTATCCAATGGAATTTTCATCCCTTCTCTAATTGATTCACGCATTCCGGAAAGTGATAATAAATACAAAGTTTCCTGAATTGCTTTCCAGTCTTCTTCAGAAATTAAAACTGCATTTGACCTTTTACCGGTTATGTATATCGGCTCACTTGATAAATGGGCATCATCAACAAGTTTGTATAGGTTCGATCTTGCCTTTGTGATATTAATAGTTCTCATGTCTATATTTGTACGATGTTAGAATCGGCAAAGGTACGGAATAACGAACGTTTTTCCAAAGAAAATATTTGGAATGATTATTCATAATTCATTAATTTATTGAATAGCAGGATGTACTGAGTATTAGAGTTGATTCTGCTTAGCGGAAATAGTACGTTAAGTTTGCTTTTTATATTCTCCTTATTTATCTTTGCAGAGGTTAACGTATAAAATACGCTATGTCTGATTCCGGCACTCAATATAATCCCTCAATTTCTGTTGATTGCGTTGTTTTTGGCTTTGATGGTAAAAATCTTAAGATTTTACTTATTGATCAGAATGGCGACTCTTTAAATAATTCAAAACTTAAGTTACCTGGTAGCCTTGTGCGTAAAAATCGTGATCTGGATGAATATGCAGACCTTGTTTTGAAGGAATTAACCGGATTGGATAATGTATTTTTAAGGCAGCTATATACTTTTGGTAGTGCCGACCGTATCAGCTTGAAGCGGGACAGGGAATGGATTGAGAAGACCTATTCGGTATCTATCAGACGTATTGTTTCCACAGCTTATTATTCACTGATTAAGATTGACCACAGCAATGAGGAACTGATGGAGAGGTCGCACAATGCCCGCTGGTATGATGTTTCTTCAATAACAACTCTGGCATTAGATCATTACAAGATTATGCAGAAAGGGTTGGACGTTTTGCGGCAGGAGCTAAGATTTAACCCCATCATTGGTTTTGAACTCCTGCCTGAAAAGTTCAGCTTACGAAATGTACAGAATATCTATGAAGCTATCACCGGGAACAAATATGACAATCGTAATTTTAGAAAGAAACTGGGACAGGCAAAGTATCTGACCCCTTTAAATGAAAAGCAAAAAGGTGTGGCACACAAGCCCGCTGTCCTGTATAGCTTCGACAAAGAAAAATATTTCAATACACGGAAAGAAATTAATCTGTTTTATATATGAACACGGCAACATCAACAATCAATAGAACCTATGTTTTTGGAATTACCCTGGTTGCAACTCTTGGCGGACTTTTATTCGGCTATGACACTGCTGTGATATCAGGTTCAGTAGGATCACTTGAGAAATTTTTCATTGAACCCTTTGGATTGTCAGAAACTGTGGCAAATACAAGGCTTGGATTTGTGGTTTCAAGTGCACTGATTGGTTGTGTAATAGGAGGCATGTCTGGTGGAATAATCAGTTTGAAACTCGGACGCAAAAAAGGGTTGATGCTGGCAGCTTTGCTTTTTATGATCTCTGCCTTAGGCTCGGCAATGCCTGAAATATTCATTCGTCCTATTGGCCAGGCAGATCATACATTTATATATGTTTTTGTGATATACAGACTGATTGGTGGAATTGGTGTTGGACTGGCTTCAATGTTTGCTCCTATGTATATTGCAGAGCTTGCCCCGGCAGACATTCGTGGTAAACTGGTTTCCTGGAATCAGTTTGCAATTATCTTCGGGATGCTAATTGTATATTTTGTAAATTATTTCATTGCATTGCAGGGTGATGAAGCCTGGTTAAATCAGGTTGGCTGGCGATGGATGTTTGCCTCCGAATTAATTCCTGCAACCATCTTTTTTGTATTACTGTTTTTTGTTCCTGAAAGTCCCCGTTGGTTAATTCTTAAAGGCAGAGTTGATGAGGCTTTCCGGATTTTGAAAAAATTGGGAGGCGAAGATTCGGCAAAGCAGGAGATCATAGAAATAGAAAAAACTGTTCAGCAGCGATCCGGAAAACTGTTTTCGTTCGGATATGCCATTATCATAATCGGGGTGTTGCTTTCTGTATTCCAACAGTTTGTCGGGATAAACGTGGTTTTGTATTATGCTCCCGAAATTTTCAAAAGTATGGGATCTGGCAAAGACCTGTCACTCCTTCAGACGATAATTGTGGGGTCAGTTAATCTCATTTTTACGGTACTGGCAATTTTTACAGTGGACAAGTACGGAAGAAAACCTTTACTGTTTATCGGTGCACTGGTGATGGCTATAGCTATGACCGGTCTGGGACTCACCTTCTATTTCCACTCAATGGGATTGCTTTCATTGATTTTTATGCTTTTATACACTGCCGGTTTTGCTTTTAGCTGGGGACCTGTTGTATGGGTTATGTTATCCGAAATATTTCCTAATAAAATACGAGGAAAGGCTATGGCCGTTGCAGTTGCTGCTCAGTGGATTGCAAATTATTTAATTTCGTCAACATTCCCCATACTTAATAAGAGTAGCTGGTTAAATCACTATTTTAATCATGCTTTTGCCTATTGGTTGTACGGCTTTATGGGTGTTCTTGCCGCTATATTTGTTTATAAGATGCTGCCGGAGACCAAAGGTAAAACATTGGAAGAGATGGAAAAGTTATGGACAAATAAAACGTAGTTATGTTAAGTATAGGGTTCGACATAGGAAGCTCATTTGTTAAAGCTGCACTTTACGATGCTGCATCTGGGAAGTGTATCGGCAAAAGCCAATATCCTGAAAAAGAGATGGAAATTATCAGCTTTCAACCAGGATGGGCAGAACAGTATCCTGAAATGTGGTGGGAGAATCTTAAGAAGGCTTCTCAAAATCTGCTGAAGCAGACCGGTATTGCTCCCGAAGATATTAAGTCTGTTGGAATAACCTATCAGATGCATGGGCTTGTTCTGGTTGATGAAAAACATGAAGTTTTACGTCCCTCCGTAATATGGTGCGACAGCAGAGCCGCAGAAATGGGAGAGCAGGCTTTTATGGAACTGGGTAAGGAGAATTGTCTGAATCATCTGTTAAATTCCCCAGGCAATTTTACGGCCTCAAAATTAAAATGGGTAAAAGAAAACGAACCTGAGGTTTTTGAGAAAGCTTATAAGTTTATGCTTCCCGGAGATTATATTGCTATGAAGATGACTGGCGAGATAAACTCTACCGTTACAGGTTTGAGTGAAGCTGTTTTATGGAATTTTAAAGATCATTGTACTGCGAATTTTCTGTTAGATTATTATGGTATAGATCACCAGCTGGTTCCTTCGCGGGTTCCTGTTTTTGCTGAACAGGGAATCATTCAGAAGACTGCTGCTGTGGAATTAGGTCTTAAACCAGGGACGCCATTGTCGTACAGGGCAGGCGATCAACCCAATAATGCTTTTTCGCTTAACGTGTTACGGGCTGGTGAAATCGCAGCTTCTGCCGGAACATCAGGAGTTTTGTATGCAATCAGTAACGAGGCTGTTGCCGAACCTCTTTCAAGGGTAAATACATTTGCTCATGTCAATCATACAAATGAAAACCCAAGTCTTGGAATTCTTTTATGTGTAAATGGAACGGGTATTCTGAATACCTGGCTAAAGAATAACGTTGCCGGAGAGACTGTCAGTTATGACGAAATGAACACAATTGCTTCAGGTGTGGACATTGGCTCTGATGGCCTGTTGTTTTATCCTTTCGGAAATGGTTCTGAACGGATTTTGCTAAATAAGAACCCCGGAGCAAGCCTTTTAAATCTGAATTTTAATATCCACAAAAAGCAGCATTTATACAGGGCAGGGCAGGAAGGAGTTGCGTGTGCTTTTCGTTATGGAATTGATATAATGGAGTATGCAAATGTTAAACCGGATGTTGTCAGGGCTGCAAATACCGGATTGTTCAGGAGTGCGGTGTTCCGTGAGGCCATTGCCAATTTATTGGGTGCAAAAATAGAACTGTACGAAACCGACGGTGCTGTTGGTGCTGCACAGGGCGCAGC
>JAOZLR010000156.1 GCA_029934735.1 Bacteroidales bacterium | reverse complement strand
TATCCTGCGAAAAGGAATTCAGCGAAATGATGATAATTATCGCAGCTGGTAAATAGATGTGCTTCATACTATTTAATTATAACCATTAATATATTTGCCAAAAATATAATTATTCTGCAATTTAATTACTGCTTTTGATAAATAATTTTCTATTTATCAGAAACCCATCAAATAAGCTTTGTTTTAAAAAAAACAATAAAATATACTATCAAACTTCATTTTTTTCGATATGTTTGCAGATGCTAATCGAAAAAAGAGTTATTATTATGAAATTATTTAGAATTATTGCTTTAGCCGTTATTTTGGGGTTATTAGGATGTAATTCAAACCAGAATAAAACAGATAATCAAAATAAAATATCAGGAGACCTGATAATTTTTAATGCTGGTAGCCTTTCGGTCCCTTTCATGAAGATATCTGAAGAGTTTCAGAAAAAATATCCTGGGGTTAACATTATCAGAGAGGCTGCAGGAAGCCGGAAATGCGCCCGAAAAATTACTGATTTGAAAAGGGATTGTGATATAATGGCTTCGGCTGATTATACTGTTATTGACCAACTGTTAATTCCAGATTATGCCGAGTGGAATATTAAGTTTGCTACTAATGAAATGGCTCTTGTCTTTACAGAAGAATCAAAATACTCG
This sequence comes from Bacteroidales bacterium, assembly GCA_029934735.1. Lineage (GTDB taxonomy): Bacteria > Bacteroidota > Bacteroidia > Bacteroidales > JAADJA01 > JAADJA01. The sequence continues at coordinate 5,768 of JAOZLR010000156.1, read as the reverse complement.
GGTGAAATAAATAAGGATAACTGGTCTGACATTTTATTAAATGAAGAGGTGGCTTACGGACGCTCCGACCCCAATGCCGATCCATGTGGCTACAGGGCAGTTCTTACAGTTAAGCTTGCTGAGGAGTATTACAACAAACCAGATTTTGCCAAAGAATTGCTTGCAAAAGACAATCAATACATCCGCCCAAAAGAAACCGATCTGCTTGCCCTTCTTGAATCGCATAATATTGACTATATCTTCCTTTATAGGTCAGTAGCACAACAACATGGTCTTAAATATCTTTTACTTCCTAATGAAATAAACCTTAAAAATCCTGAGTTTGCTGATCTCTATCGTTCAGTAACTGTTGATGTCTCAGGGAAGAAGCCTGGAGAATTCATTACAAAAAAAGGCGAACCAATGGTTTATGGCGTAACAATTACAAACAATGCACCAAATAAAAAGGCTGCGATGAAATTTGTAGAGTTTCTGCTAAGTAAGGAAAAGGGAATGAAGATTATGGAAGAAAATGGCCAGCCATCTGCAGTTCCAATGCCAACTATCAGCTATGATAAAATTCCGGATGAGTTAAAAAAATATGCGTTGAGTAAATAGAAATTATGAAAAAAATAATTCTTCTTTTTTTGATTATGATAAGCATAAATGCTTATTCACAATTTGAAATTCAGGGAGTTATCCGTCCCCGTGCCGAATATCGTAACGGATACAGTTCATTACGTGATTCGCTGGTTGAGTATGCAGGGTTTATAACTCAACGAACTAGACTTAATCTAAAATTCAGTAAAGGAATTTTAACATCAGCTATCTCTTTTTACGACTTCAGGGTTTGGGGTGACCAACCTTTGAAGACAGATATGTCATCAGTTGGATTAAATGAAGGATGGGTTGAGGTTGCAATGGGTAACTTTTTTTATGTTAAGTTTGGAAGGCAGGCTATCGGTTATGATAATAACAGGTTATTCTCTAAAGTTAACTGGAACCAGATTGGAGCAGCGCATGACCTTGTGTTGCTAAAATACAGAAATAGCGGGTGGATTCTTGACTTTGGAGCAGCTTTCAATCAGGCTTCAATTAATAATTTCAGTACAGATTACTCTGAACTAATACAAAACTATAAAACTCTTAATTTCTTATGGTTGAGGAAACAGTTTGGTCGAGCTGACCTTGCTTTTCAAGCTATTGCTGATGGATATCAGAAAGAAGGAACAAAAAGCACCCTTTATATGCGGTTTACTTTAGGTCCGATAATTAAGTATAAGCAAGATAAATGGGATATTGCAGTGCGCGGTTTTTATCAGGGAGGTAAATTGCAGACCGGACAGGATGTGTCAGCCTATTATCTAAATCTTGATCTTGGAGTAAAAATATCTAATAAAATCAAATTAATGGGAGGAATTGAATCATTCAGCGGAAACGATGCTACCGAGAACCTGAACACAGACCACGCATTTAACATTCTTTATGGCAGCCGGCATAAATTCAATGGAACAATGGACTATTTCTCAGTTCCGGCAACTACAAATCGTTCAGGATTAGTAAACCCATACCTAAAACTAAAATTCAGTGCTTCAAAAAAAGTTGATATTTTCGCAGATTACTATTTTTTCAGACTTTATGGTGATTATTTGAATAATGGTGAATTAATAGACAAAAATCTGGGAAATGAAATAGACCTGAAAGTAAAGGCCAAATTGATGAAATTTTTAAAACTAGAAGGAGGATACTCATTTTTACTTGCAACAAAAAGCATGGAAGTTATAAAAGGAGGAAACAACAGTTATTTTAACAGTTGGGCATATTTTATGATTACCGTTGACCCTGTGCTATTTACAACTAAAAAATAATGCAAAAACAAAGTAAATTTCAACTTGTAATTATATTTCTGAGCGGGATTGCACTTCTGTTCATTATTGCCCCAATGTTTGGGCTGATGTTTTCATCATCTGTATCACAGTTGACGGAAACAGTTGCAGATAAGGAAGTGCAAAACAGTATTTTACTTACTTTGACTACTGCATTTTTCGCTACTCTTGTATTTTCCATTGCTGGTATTCCATTGGCTTACATTCTGGCACGGAAGGAATTTCCGGGCAAAAGGCTGGTGTCTGGAATTATTGATCTGCCTGTTGTTATTCCTCATACTGCTGCCGGAATAGCTATTCTTGGAGTAATTTCACGTAACAGTGTTCTTGGGAAAACTGCCGGAGCAATTGGGCTTGATCTTGTGGGTAATCCGGTTGGCATTTCCATTGCAATGGCTTTTGTGAGCGTGCCATTTCTGTTAAATGCTGCACGTGACGGCTTTGTTTCAGTACCAGTAAGGCTGGAAAAAACTGCTTTAAATCTTGGTGCTTCACCGTTAAGAGTTTTTTTTACAATTTCTCTGCCTCTTGCTTCGCGCAATATTGCGTCGGGAGCTATAATGATGTTTGCCCGCGGCATGAGTGAATTTGGAGCAGTTGTTATTGTGGCCTATCACCCAATGATTACACCTATTATGATTTATGAGCGTTTCGGGGCTTTCGGGCTTAAATATGCACAACCTGTTGCAGTGATATTTGTATCTGTATCACTAATATTTTTTATAGTTCTACGAGTGATTACAGACAGAAAAACAGATTGAATAAATTATGCTTAAACTCGAAAATATATCATTGAATTTTGATGAATTCTCACTGAAGAAAATTTCATTCAAAGTAGCAGGTGGAGAATATTTCGTATTATTGGGAAAATCGGGTGCAGGAAAATCGTTGATACTTGAAATAGTTGCCGGACTTGTAAAACCAGATAAAGGAAAAATAATTCTTTCTGGAAAAGAGATAACAAATGTTGCTATTCAAAAAAGGCAGGTTGGTATTGTCTTTCAGGATTATGCCATATTTCCCCACCTTTCCGTTAAAGAAAATATTTGTTACCCATTAAAGGCAAATAAAATTCCAAAACACAAAAGAGAAAAAATAGTGATGGATTTGGCTGAAGAAATGGGCATATCAAAACTTTTGCACAGAAAACCTTCAACACTTTCAGGTGGAGAGCTGCAAAGAGTAGCACTCGCACGTACACTTACCTTGAATCCCAAATGCCTGTTGCTTGATGAACCACTTTCCTCTCTTGATGTTCAGCTTAGAAATGAAATGAGAGATGTTTTGCGAAAACTGAACAAAGAAGGACTAACTATCATTCATGTAACACACGATTATCAGGAAGCTGTTGCATTGGCACAAAAGGTGGGAATTATACACAATGGCTCTATAATTCAAACAGGAACTTTAAAGGAGGTTTTTCACACACCAAAGTCAAAATTTGTCGCAAACCTAACCGGAATAAGAAATTTTTATAATGCAGAAATTGTTTCAAACAAAAAAGTAGTTCTTGAAAAGAAAGTTGAGATTTCAACATTACCAATAATTGACAACAGCAAGGAGGGCTTTATATTTTTTAGGTCTGAGGATGTTGTGATCTCCTGTGACAAAATAGATTCAAGCCTGACAAACAGTTTCAGGGGAACCATCTTGACTATTATCCCTACGATTAGTGGAGTAGAAATAGTTGTAGATACAGGAATAATAATTTCATCATATATTACCGAACAATCAGTAAAAAAACTCAACTTAGCTGAAGGCAAGAAAGTTTGGGTTAGTTTTAAGGCTACTGCGGTAGAGTTTATTGGCAGATAACCTTGAAATAGATAATTTTATCATACACACTTTTATTAGGAATACAATTTTGTTGTGGTTTTGAAACTTGAACCCAGGCTGGAGCTACATTAATTATAAAATTGTATCTTTGCGCCAGAAATCAGTAAAATATAGTGAGTATGAAATTATTAGAAGGTAAAACAGCAGTTGTAACCGGAGCATCAAGAGGAATAGGAAGATCGATTGCCCTTAAGTTTGCATCGGAGGGTGCCGATATTGCATTTTCCGATATCAGGTATGACGAACAAGCCCAAAGTCTTGAAAAAGAGATTGCAGCTTTAGGACAAAAGGGAAAGGGATATGCCTCGGATGCAAGTTCTTTTGAAGATAGCGAAAAATTCATCAATGAGGTATTGAAGGATTTTGGAAAAGTGGATATATTGGTTAATAATGCGGGAATTACACGTGATAATTTGATGCTGCGTATGTCAGAACAGGATTGGGACCTTGTTTTAACAATAAACCTGAAGTCTGCTTTTAATCTTACAAAGGCTGTGCAGCGGTCAATGTTAAAACAGCGATCAGGTTCAATCATTAATATGAGTTCTGTCGTCGGAGTTAGTGGTAATGCAGGTCAGGCAAATTATTCTGCTTCAAAGGCAGGTATGATTGGATTCACGAAATCTATTGCTCAGGAATTTGGTTCAAGGAGTATTCGCTGTAATGCCATTGCACCTGGATTTATTGAAACGGAGATGACAGCTAAACTTCCTGATGATGTGAGAATTGACTGGATTAATCAAATACCTCTTAAAAGGGGTGGTAAGCCTGAGGATGTAGCAGATGTTGCGACTTTTTTGGCATCTGAGCTATCTTCTTATGTTACAGGCCAGGTTATCCAGGTTTGTGGTGGAATGAATACCTAATATTTAAAAAAAATTATAAAAATCAAAAAAGCAGTCTCATTTACAAGACTGCTTTTTTCTATACCTCAAGGTTTGTAATTTCATCTGTAATCCCGTAATCATATTCAGGATATTTATAAATGGGCAATATAGGCTCTGTTTCTCCTATAGAATACCCCCAAATATCTTTGTATTCTTCAGTATCTTCACCCATTGACTCCAGTTGTTGAAGGTATTCATCTATTGATTTTGATTCAATAATAATTACCTTTCCCATTTTTTTTGTAATCGGACTATGAGTGCGGGTAATATCATGATCAAACTCTAAAATACGACGTCCGTCATAAGTAATACCAATAGTTCTAAATGTAAGACTCTTTCCGACACCGGGCAGGTTCAAAACATTTCTATCAGTTGCAAGAAATGGAACATTCAGTTCTTGACGTACCTTTTCAATATTCTCTATCATCCTGTTGCCACTATTAGGCAACCGATTTATATTCTCGCACTTATCTAAAGGGATATTGCCAATTATCTTTTCTTCAATCTGCTCCTGAACAGCTCTTGCATTGGTTGCAAAGTTATGCTTATTTTCCTTGTATCCCTTAACTGAGAATGTGTAATAAGTTAGTACACCTATGTCATTAAGAACTTTTCTGAGTTTTGCAGTATGACCTCGTCTGGAAGCAGCTGCAGTAAACACAAGCTGGTTTGTAACTATCCATCCAGCTGAAATAAGTTTCCTGACAGCCTCTGCTGATTCAGGAGTAACTTCCATAGCCGATTCAAAATGTGTTTGGATTACAAACTGTTTAATTCCTATTTTTTTTGCTTTTCGCCTAAAATTTATAAGAATCCTAATTAGTTCATCTGTAATGCGTTGCGGTATATAAACAGGGAGGCGTGTCCCAAGTCTTATTCTTAGAATCTCGGCAAATTTTTCACCTTCAGGCCGCAATTTATTTGCTTCTATTTTATTTAATGCCATTTCATAAACCTCATCAAGTATTCTTTTTAGAGATTTATTTGAACTCATCAAAGCATCGCCTCCTGTAATGAGAATATCTCTTAATTGCGAATCCTTTTCAAAATATCTTAAAAGTTTTGGTAATCTGTCCCACCATGTACCCAAAGGCTTAAGCTCTTCAAGGTCAAAATTAAGATGTCCACGCTGAAAATCATACATTCTTTGACAAGAGACACAAAGTCCACCGCACGCTCT
>JAOZLR010000155.1 GCA_029934735.1 Bacteroidales bacterium | reverse complement strand
TTGTCACTCTGAGCGATTTGTCACTCTGAGCGTAGTCGAAGAGTGACTGGTGCTTATAACATCGAATTTGCAAATAATTCATTACAGAATAATATTTTTCCTACTTTTGCACAATTTTCAGAACCAGAATGATTAATACTGTTTTTGAAAAAATCAGAAATACTTAAATAACAAATGAAACAGAAATATCCTGAATATAAAAAACTTGACCTGACACAAATCGGGAATGATATTAACGACTACTGGAAGCATCACGATACTTTCGAAAAAAGTGTTGAGATCAGGAAAGGACATAAGCCATTCGTTTTTTATGAAGGGCCGCCATCAGCAAACGGCACTCCCGGAATCCATCACGTTATGGCACGGTCAATTAAAGATATCTTCTGCCGGTATAAAACAATGAAGGGTTACCTTGTTGAACGTAAAGCAGGCTGGGATACTCATGGCCTTCCGGTAGAAATTGGAGTTGAAAAGTCACTTGGGATCACAAAAGAGGATATTGGAAAGAAAATTTCTGTTGAAGATTATAACAAAGCCTGCCGTAAGGAGGTGATGAAATATAAAGACCTGTGGGATGAACTTACAGTCAAAATGGGATACTGGGTCGATCTTGATGATCCGTATCTTACTTTTGATAATAAATATATTGAAACAGTATGGTGGTTGCTGAAAAAACTTTACGACAAAGGATTGATTTACAAAGGCCATACTATTCAGCCATATTCACCGGCAGCAGGTACAGGGCTCAGCTCTCACGAACTGAATCTGCCTGGCTGTTACAAAGATGTTAAGGATAATACCGTTGTAGCCCAGTTCAAAGTTGGCAGAGATGACAGGGCGGAATTCCTGTTTGACAATACCAGCGGAGATCTCTTTTTTCTTGCCTGGACAACAACGCCCTGGACTCTGCCATCAAATACTGCTCTTGCTGTAGGAGCAAAAATTGACTACATAAAAGTAAAAACTTTTAATCCTTACACACACAAACCTATTACTGTTATATTAGGTAAAGACCTAAAGAATAAATACTTTCCTGAAGCAAATGCTGAGCTCAAACTTGACGACTATGAGCCAGGGCAGAAAAAAATCCCTTTTGAAGTTGCCGGAGAGTTTAAAGGCAAAGACCTTATTGGAATAAGATACGAGCAGCTTTTACCCTATGCACAACCTGAAGATGGCGATGCATTCAGGGTCGTTACCGGAGATTTTGTCACAACCGATGACGGAACCGGAATAGTCCATATTGCCCCCAGCTTTGGTGCAGATGACTACAAAGTTGGAAAAGAAAACGGAATAGGCTCACTTACAATGGTAAATAAGCAGGGTAAGTTTGTGGATGAAATGGGTGAATTTGCAGGCAGATATGTCAAACAGGAATATGATCCAAACTTTGATCCGAAGAATAGTGATTCTGTTGATATAGACATTATTGTAAAACTCAAAAAAGAGAACAGAGCATTTAAGACTGAAAAATATGTTCATTCCTACCCTCACTGCTGGAGAACCGACAAACCAATCCTCTACTATCCACTGGATTCCTGGTTCATAAAAACAACAGCATACAAAGAGCGGATGATAGAGCTGAACAACTCCATTAACTGGAAGCCTAAAGCAACCGGAACAGGCAGATTCGGTAACTGGCTCGAAAATCTGGTTGACTGGAATCTATCAAGATCAAGATTCTGGGGAGTTCCACTACCGGTCTGGATGTCAGAAGATTCGGAGGAACAATCCTGCATTGGCTCTGCTGAAGAGTTGAAAGCTGAAATTGAAAAATCAATTGAGGCAGGATTTATGAAGTCAAATCCCCTGGAAGACTTTGTTCCGGGAGATAACACAAAAGAGAACTACGAAACATTCGATTTTCATAAACCTTATGTTGACGATATTGTGCTTGTCTCTCCAACAGGGAAAAAAATGTATCGCGAACCGGCATTGATTGATGTCTGGTTCGATTCCGGCTCAATGCCTTATGCTCAGTTCCATTATCCGTTTGAGAAAAAGGACAAACTGAATGAATTTTTCCCTGCCGACTTCATTGCCGAAGGTGTTGACCAGACAAGAGGATGGTTTTTTACACTTCATGCAATAGCAACAATGGTATTTGATTCAGTTGCCTATAAAACTTGCGTATCAAACGGCCTTGTACTTGATTCAAAGGGAAACAAAATGTCGAAACGACTTGGAAATGCTATTGACCCGTTTGAGACAATTCAAAAATATGGCCCCGATGCAACACGCTGGTATATGATAACAAATGCTCAGCCCTGGGACAACCTGAAATTCGATAGCAATGGCATTGATGAGGTAAGACGAAAGTTTTTTGGTACATTATACAATACATACGCATTTTTTGCACTTTATGCTAATATCGACGGGTTCACCTTTTCACAGGAGGAAATTCCCGTTGAGAAGCGTCCGGAGCTTGACAGATGGATCATCTCAGAATTAAATTCACTTATTAAAAAGGTGGATACATTTTATAATGATTATGAGCCTACAAAAGCAGGGCGTGCAATTGCCGATTTTCTTGATCTGCATCTCAGCAATTGGTATGTCCGCCTTAGCAGACGAAGATTCTGGAAGGGTGAATATACAGAGGATAAGATATCGGCATATCAAACACTTTATAAATGCCTTGAAACTATTGCACAGTTGTCATCTCCAATTGCACCCTTCTTTTCAGAGAGGCTATTTATTGACCTTAACACCGCTACCGGGAAAATTGAAGCTGATTCGGTTCACCTGACAGACTTCCCGGAAGCAAATGAAACATACATCAATACCGACCTTGAGGAGAGAATGGAGCTTGCACAGAAAATATCATCAATGGTTCTGTCGTTAAGGAAGAAGACAAATATCAGAGTTAGGCAGCCACTTGCAAAGATCATGGTTCCCGTCAAAGATGATAAGTTCAAAAAGCAGCTTGAATCAATGAAGCAACTTATTCTTTCGGAAGTGAATGTTAAAGAGCTGGAGTTTATGACTGATGATAGTATTTTGGTTAAAAAGATTAAACCCAACTTTAAAACCCTTGGTCCAAAATACGGAAAGCTGATGAAAGCAATCTCATCAGAGCTGGTTCAGTTCGATAATGAAAGGATCAAACAATTTGAAAGTGAAGGCAAAGATATTCTCCATATCAGCGGTCAGGAAGTGGTAATTGAGTTAACAGATGTTGAAATACTAACACAGGACATACCCGGATGGTTGATAAGTAATATTGGAACTTTGACAGTTGCTCTTGACATTACAATTACTGATGAGCTGAAAGAGGAAGGTATAGCCCGCGAACTTGTAAACAGGATACAAAATATCAGGAAAGACAAACAATTTGAAGTCACTGATAAAATAAATGTAAAAATTGAAAAAAACAATGGATTAATTCCGGCAGTTAATAGAAATCTTTCGTATATTTGCTCGGAAACTTTGGCCGATTCTTTAGAATTGGTTGATAATCTAGATGACAATGAAAAACAGATAATTGAGTTATCTGATGAACTAAAAACACATATTATTGTTACAAAACATTTAGGTTGATTTATCGTACAAATAAGCTTGAATATTAAAAATTTATGGATATGGCAAATGAAGAGATTAATGTAGAAACTAAAAAGACTCGCTATTCGGATCTGGAATTGGACGAATTTCGCCAAATTATTTTAGAGAAACTGGTTAAGGCCAGAGAAGATTTTAAAATGCTTACCGATGCCTATACTAATGCCAATGAGCATGACACATTTGATACATCCCCTACGTTTAAAGTTTTGGAAGAAGGATACCAGGTATTATCAAAAGAGGAAAACAGCAGGCTTGCGGCAAGACAGGAGAAGTTTATCAACTCGCTGGAAAATGCAATTATACGTATCGAAAATAAAACATACGGCGTTTGCAGGGTAACAGGCAAGCTTATTTCAAAAGAAAGGTTGAAAAGTGTACCTCATGCTACTTTAAGTATTGATGCAAAATTAAATCAACCAAGAAAAAGATAACTTGTTATCATCCCTACTTTGAAATTTCGATTTTGAAAAAAGCAGCTTTTATTATTTTTCTGGTTTTAATAGTTGATCAGGTTTCTAAAATCTGGATTAAAACTCATTTAACCCTTGGAGAAGAAATTCCGGTAATAGGAAACTGGTTTATTCTGCATTTTACCGAAAACGAAGGAATGGCTTTCGGAATGAGGTTTGGAGGCTCATTCGGAAAACTTATTTTGAGTATTTTCAGAATTATTGCTGTTGCTGGCATCGGGTGGTATCTAGTCCATTTAATTAAGCAAGGCGCAAAAACAGGACTTATCATCTGTATTTCACTCATTTTTGCAGGAGCACTAGGCAATATTATTGATAGTGCATTTTATGGTATGGCATTCAACGAAAGCAGGTTTCACGAAGTTGCGTCACTTTTTCCAACTGATGGAGGATATGGCACATTTTTACACGGGAAGGTTGTTGATATGCTCTATTTCCCATTAATAAAAGGCATTTATCCTTCCTGGGTTCCAGTTTGGGGAGGGTCACAATTTATTTTTTTCAGACCGGTTTTCAATATTGCAGATTCAGCAATCACAGTTGGAGTTATTTCCTTGATTCTGTTCCAAAGAAAATTCTTTAAGAAATAAAAAAATATTTTATCTTTGCACTCAAATTTAAGAAATCACTATGGAAACCAAAAGTAAAGGGACTATATCTCAGATAATTGGAGCAGTTTTAGATGTTACATTTGAAAAGGAAGAAGACCTTCCTAATCTTCTTGATGCGCTGGTAGTAACCAGAGATGACGGATCAACACTGGTGCTTGAAACACAGCAGGATATTGGAGAAAATACAGTGAGAACAATTGCAATGGATTCAACTGACGGCTTAAGAAGGGGTATGGATGTAATCGGAACAGGTCAACCAATAGCAATTCCGGTAGGTGAAGAAATTAAAGGACGACTATTTAATGTAACTGGCGATACTATTGACGGTCTCGGGCAGGTTGATACAGACAAATCCTATGTGATACACCGCGATCCACCGAAATATGACGAATTATCAACATCGGTAGAAATCCTATATACAGGTATTAAAGTTATCGATCTCATTGAGCCTTATTCAAAAGGTGGAAAAGTTGGTCTGTTTGGTGGTGCAGGTGTTGGAAAAACGGTTATCATTATGGAACTTATCAACAACATTGCAAAGAATTACTCCGGAATGTCGGTTTTTGCAGGTGTTGGTGAACGAACAAGAGAGGGTAATGACTTGCTCCGCGAGATGATTGAGTCGGGAGTTATAAGATATGGTGATGAATTTACAAAAGATATGGAATCAGGCGGATGGGACTTGTCGAAAGTTGACCGCAAAGAGTTGCAACAATCACAGGCAACATTATCATTCGGTCAGATGAATGAGCCTCCCGGAGCACGAGCAAGGGTTGCACTTACCGGTTTAACGATTGCAGAGTATTTTCGTGATGGTGATGAAAAATCAGGTGGGAGTGATATCCTGTTCTTTATGGATAATATTTTCCGTTTTACACAGGCAGGCTCTGAAGTTTCAGCTTTATTAGGACGTATGCCGTCAGCCGTAGGTTATCAACCTACACTTGCAACAGAAATGGGCGCGCTACAGGAACGGATTACCTCAACAAAAAAAGGCTCCATTACATCTGTTCAGGCTGTTTATGTACCTGCTGATGACCTTACCGACCCTGCTCCGGCAACTACTTTTTCGCACCTTGATGCTACTACAGTATTAAGTCGTAAAATTGCCGAATTAGGAATTTATCCAGCTGTTGACCCGCTCGACTCTACATCAAGGATACTTTCTCCTGAAATTGTTGGTGCTGAGCATTATAATACAGCCCAAAGAGTTAAAGAGCTATTACAGCACTATAAAGAACTACAGGACATTATTGCAATCCTGGGTATGGATGAATTGTCAGAAGAAGATAAACTTGCAGTAAACAGAGCACGTAGAGTTCAGCGTTTTCTTTCACAGCCGTTCCATGTTGCAGAACAGTTTACAGGCCTTAAGGGAACACTCGTAAAGATTGAAGATACAATCAAAGGTTTCAATATGATCATGGATGGAGAAGTTGATGAATATCCTGAAGCTGCTTTTAACCTGGTAGGAACTATTGATGAGGCAATTGAGAAGGGTAAGAAAATACTTTCTGGAGAAAAATAAGAAATAATCATTAAGAATACAGCACTATAATGAACGTTGAAATTATAAGCCCTGATAAAACAATTTTTACCGGAGAAGTATATCTTGTTCAGCTACCCGGAAAGGACGGATCATTCGAGATAATGAATAATCACGCCCCCCTAATATCTATTCTTAAAGAAGGCAAGGTGAAAGTTCTGGATAATGACAAGAACCCGCAGTTTTTCGAAATTAAAGGCGGTGTGATAGAGGTGTTAAAAAATAAAGTGTTGATACTTGCAGAATAAAAAAAAGCTTGCC
>JAOZLR010000016.1:3057-19237 GCA_029934735.1 Bacteroidales bacterium | reverse complement strand
TCTCTGCCTTATCTCCTAACCTGGATAAACCAGAAAAAACAAATTGCAAAAAACATCCCGAAAGCTTTCGGGACAAATAAATCTCAACTTTCAAAACATTAAATACGAAACCTGTTTAGACTTTTGAATTTTTCCATTGAAATTTATTTGTTTTTTATCATTTGTATTTTGTAATTTCTTGCCAAAAAATACACAAATATTGAAATTAAGATACTAACCATCCCCCACCTCATAATCCTCGTACAAAAAGTCGTTATAGGGATAACGTACGGTATGTATTTTTCTGACTTCATCATAAAGCACCTTTTTAAACTCTTCGATATTTTGCTTCTTCTTTGCAGAGACGAAAAGTGTTGGTGTGTGTGCCTTAGCGAGCCAGGTTTTCTTCAGATCATCAAGGCTCAGGTTCTCTTTGGTTGCTGGTGTCAGGTCGTCTTCATCTTTTTGAGTAAATGTGTAAGCATCAATTTTATTGAAGACCATTATTGTGGGTTTGTTACCTGCATCAAGTTCTGCAAGCGTTTGTTTTACAACATTAATATGCTCCTCAAAATCAGAGTGTGAGATGTCGGCAATCAGGACGAGAATATCCGATTCGCGAACTTCGTCAAGTGTTGATTTGAATGATTCTACCAGATCGTGGGGTAACTTGCGAATAAAACCAACCGTATCGGACAACAGAAAAGGAAGATTCTTAATAACTACTTTCCTGACTGTAGTATCGAGGGTTGCAAAGAGTTTATTTTCGGCAAATACATCCGACTTACTCAACATGTTCATAATGGTTGACTTGCCAACATTGGTATAACCAACAAGAGCTACCTGAACCATTTTACCACGATTTTTTCGCTGAGTGGCTTTTTGCTTGTCAATTTTAAGAAGTTTCTTTTTTAGTAGTGCAATCCTGTCACGTATTATCCGGCGGTCTGTTTCTATCTCTGTTTCACCCGGACCTCTCAGCCCGATACCTCCACGCTGACGTTCAAGGTGTGTCCACATACGGGTCAATCGTGGTAACAGGTATTGATATTGAGCAAGTTCAACCTGCGTTTTTGCGTGGGCTGTACGCGCTCTTTTAGCAAAAATATCAAGTATCAGGTTATTTCTGTCAAGGATACGGCATTTAAAAGCCTTTTCAATATTTCTTATTTGCGAAGGGCTCAGTTCATCATCAAAAACGGCAATGTCAATCTTATTATCACCAATAAAGGCTGCAATCTCAGCAAGCTTACCTGAACCTACAAAAGTTCGTGAGTCCTTAATATCAATTCGCTGAACAAAACGTTTCACTGTTTCTGCTCCGGCGGTTTCGGCAAGAAATTCCAACTCATCAAGATACTCATTTACACGTTCTTCAGTATCATTTCGCGTAATAACACCAATGAGTATTGCCGTCTCTTTATTATTCTTTTTTTTCAAACTGTTTTCCATAATAATAGTGTGCAAAGGTAAGACTTTAAAATCAAAATTGAGTTTCTAATATTTTTCTTACTTTTGCTGCCACTATATAAACAGCAAAGGGATGTAGAATATTAACTTTTTTAAAAATAGGGTTATGATCGAAACAATTAAAATCGGAACACTCAGGTGGCATCATGTGCTTAACCCTTCAGATGAAGATTTAAGTTATCTTCAGGAAACCTTCCACTTTCATCCACTTGATATTGAAGACTGTAGAGCTGAATATAACCAAAGACCAAAGATAGACATTTACGATGACTACTATTTTATAATTCTGCATTTCCCCTTTTTTGACAATAATGAGAGGTTTTTACGTGTCCGTGAGGTGAAAATTTTCTGGGGAGAGGACTTCATTATTACTATTGGTAAATCGCACTCGGCTGTTACCAGTATGTTTGATGAAGGGAAAAAACAGACAGATCGCGGTGAAGAATTTGAAATTGGCACCAGTGATGCTCTTTTATATACAATTCTTGAACGGTTGATGAAGGCGACACGGAAAATTATTAATAAAATCAGTGATGATGTGGATGCAATCAACAGAAGCCTGTTAGATGTCAGATCAGAACGTATTATCGAGCGTATTTCAGTGATCAGAAAAAATATTATTCTACTGAATACAATGTTTAAACCACAACTTCCTCTATTTACAAAGTTTGAATCGGGGCAGATTGAAGGTTATGCTGAGAATATGGAAGATTACTGGGGCAATATCCTTGACTACTACAAACAAATGTGGGATATGACAGAGGATTATGCTGAGCTTATTGAAGGCTTGTCAAGGACGTTTGACTCACTTCAGGCTAACCGCACAAACGAAATAATAAAAATTCTTACTTTGATATCCTCCATCTTACTTCCTCTTACATTTCTTACAGGTTTATACGGAATGAATCTGAATCTTCCGTTGCAAAAAGATCCAAAATCATTCTGGATTGTTATAGGAGTTATGATATTTATTGCTTTGTCAATGTTCTTTTTCTTTAAAAAGAAAAAATGGCTGTAATTGTTTTGTCCTGTATCTTATCAGATTATTATATCTTTGCACAAAAGTTGAAAAAATCATTTGATGAAAAAAGTATTAGTTATAGTCTTAGGCCTGGTTGCCTTTACTTCATTCTCACAAGAACTGAGTGAAGAGACAAAGCGTAAGTTTAGTTTTGGCATTGACGTATTCACTGACATCTGGCAGGATTTACCAAAAACAATTGAACCTGCAACAATAAATCAGGGTATTGATATTTTTGGCTCATACAACTACATTATTAATGATGGTAATTTTAGTCTGTCTCCCGGAATTGGGATATCATATCATAATCTGAACAATAAATCGCTGACTATGACTGTTGACGATTCAACCATTTTTTATCCTGTTCCCGATTCAATTAATTTCAGAAGGACAAAATTCACCCTTGGCTATTTTGATATTCCTATTGAACTCCGTTATAAATCGGAAAACGATGTAAGATTTGCCATTGGAATTAAATTTGGATTTCTGATGACAGCTTTCACAAAATATAAAGGGGATGACTACCTTCCGAATGATAATAACAAGCTGGTTATTTACAAAAAGGCAAGAATCCCTAATGTTTCTAAATTCAGATACGGAATTTCTATGAGGCTTGGATATAAATGGCTGAATCTTTGGGGATATTATCAACTTTCTTCAGTATTTGATAAAGGTAAAGGGCCTGAAATGTATCCCATTTCAATTGGTATTTCTTTGATGCCGTATTAGCCGTCGCTTTATGCCACGCCACAAATCCGAAAGAACCCAAAATACAAGATAGTACTAATTTGAAGGCTGTTCCGGATTTTAGCAGTAGCCAGGTGTAAGACTAATCTGGAACTGAATATTACCCGGATTTACAATCCGGCTTAAAGTCTAAAATAATTTTTCAAAATATCAAAAACACACTAATCATTATTAGAAGTCCGGTAAAAAAACCCTTATAAACTTCTGATTGTGTATGTGCGTTAAGGGCAAGCCGTGCAAAACCAACTAATCCGGAAACCAGCACTATCATAGTGATAATATAAATCATATCAACGTTGAACCGGAGCGAAATTCCGATAAATGCGCCAAGCATCCCCCCTATTCCAACCATATGTAGGCTTATTTTCTCTTTTAAATTAATTAGTATCGTTGCGATTATCGTAATTCCCGATCCAAGTAAAAAAAGAGGATACATCCGTGAGATATTCAATTGACTAATCAAGTACCAGGAAAGAAAAATAAAGATAGCAGAAACTACCAGGGGCGAAAGCCTCTCATCACGGCTTTCCATTTTTAATGACCCAATCATTTTCCGGCGCAGCATAATCAATACAAATGATGCAGGGATCAGAAATGTTGTGATAAATATTATTCCAACTATCAGGTATTTAACCTGGTAAGGAATAATAATTGAGAAATAATAATGCAGGCTGAAAAGTATAACAAAAGTGTAAGTCGGTATTAGCAGAGGATGCAAAGCCACCGAAATTACTTTTGCAATTTTTTGTTCCATATTAAATCTCTTTTCTAAGTCTTGCAACCGGAATACTAAGCTGCTCTCTGTATTTTGCAACAGTACGGCGGGCGATGCTATATCCTTTGTCTTTCAGAATTTTTGTAAGCAACTCATCGGTCAAAGGTTTACTCTTATCTTCATTATCAATGCAATCAGTAAGTATTTTTTTAATTTCGCGTGTAGAGACCTCTTCGCCGTCTTCCTTCTGCATCGACTCAGAAAAAAAGCTTTTTAAAAGAAATGTTCCGAAAGGAGTCTGCACATATTTACTGTTTGCAACCCTCGAAATTGTTGAGATATCAAGATTAACTATTTCGGCAATATCCTTTAGAATCATTGGCCGCAGTTTTGTCTCATCTCCTGTCAGAAAATAACTCCTCTGATAATTCATTATTGCATCCATTGTGGTATAAAGCGTGTTTTGTCTTTGTTTTATAGCATCAATGAACCATTTTGCAGAATCAATTTTTTGTTTTACAAATGTAAGTGTATCTTTATGCTTTTTCTTATCCTTACTGTTTGAGTAAGCTTCAAGCATTTCAACATAGGTCTTATTAAGTCTCAATTCCGGTGCATTTCTTGAGTTAAGCTGAAGCTCAAGACCACCGTTATTATTGTAAATAATGAAGTCAGGAATAATATAATGATTTGTTTTTGTTGTTTCATTAAGAGAATTCCCGGGTTTGGGATTAAGCTTCAATATCTCTTCTATAGCGTCTTTCAATTCCTCTTCTGATATTCTGGCTTTTTTAATTATTTTACTGTAATGCTTTTTCGTAAATTCATTAAAATGTCTTTCGAGTATTTGAATTGCAACCATAACAGCATCATCCGGAGACTCTATTCTTCTAAGCTGTAATAAAAGGCACTCCTGCAGATTTCTCGCCCCCACACCTGGAGGGTCAAGCTCCTGAACAACCATAAGTACTTCAAGTATTTCTTCCTTTGTGGTTTGAATATTTTGTGAAAAGGCAAGATCATCAACCATTGCATCAAGGTCTCTTTGAAGATAGCCGGAGTCATCAAGATTTCCAATGATTGTCTTTGCAATCATAATTTGCTCTTCATCAAAATCACGAAGTCCTAACTGGGAATGAAGCAAATCGTGGAAAGTTGTTCCTGACACAAAAGGAACTTCCTTGCGCTCATCATCTGGACTTGTATTGTTTACACTAACTTTATATGTAGGAACATCGTCATCATCCAGGAGATAATCATCGAGGTCAAACTCATCGTCCTTATTTATCTCTTCAACTTCTTCTGCATTTTCAGTTTCGCCAGTATCACCAGGTGTTGATTCATCAAAATCCTGAGTTAATTCAGCAAGGTCATCAGCATCATTAGTCTCTTCCAATGCCGGATTCTCCTCAATCTCTTGTTTTATCCTCTGCTCAAGCGCCACAGTGGGTACCTGAAGCAGTTTCATCAACAGTATTTGCTGAGGTGAAAGCTTTTGTAGTAGCTTCTGTTGTAATCTCTGGCTTAACATGTCAGTTGTTTAATCATAGCCCCTATTTAACCGAACAAATATACAAATTTTTATTCATTTTAGACCAACTTTTATTAAAATTCTGCGTTCTGAGGAGTTCTTGGAAAAGGTATTACATCTCTGATATTAGCCATACCCGTTATAAATTGAATAAACCTCTCAAAACCAAGACCAAACCCGCTATGTGGCACAGAACCAAATTTTCTGGTTTCCAAATACCACCACATCTCCTTTTCTGGTACGTTCATTTCGCTCATTCGTTTCACTAGTTTGTCATAATTTTCCTCTCTTTGTGATCCGCCAACTATTTCACCGATCTGCGGAAACAGTATATCCATTGCCCTCACAGTATTGTCATCATCATTCAATTTCATATAAAAAGCTTTGATTACTTTCGGATAATCCGTAACAATAACTGGCTTCTTAAAGTGTTTCTCAACAAGATAACGCTCATGCTCCGATTGAAAATCTGCACCCCATTCTTTAATCAGATACTGAAATCGCTTTTTCTTGTTTGGTTTTGAATTTCTCAGGATATCAAACGCCTCAGTATATGTAATTCTTTCAAAATCATTTTCAAGAACAAAATTCAGCTTTTCTATTAGCTCCATCCCTGAACGATCCTCCTGTTTTTTATTTTTTTCTTCATCAGCAAGACGCTTACTAAGAAATTCAAGGTCATCAGCACAATTGTCCAGAGCATACTTTGTCAGATATTTAAGCATATCCTCCGCAAGGTCCATGTCATCATTAATGTCATAAAATGCGGCCTCTGGCTCTATCATCCAGAATTCGGAAAGATGACGCGACGTATTAGAATTTTCAGCCCTGAAAGTAGGGCCGAAAGTATAAACCTCTGACAACGCCAGTGCTGCAAGCTCAGCCTCAAGCTGTCCTGATACAGTCAAATTAGTCTCCTTTGCGAAGAAGTCCTTTTTGTAATCAATATCACCTTCTTCATTAAAAGGCAGATTCTTCATATCAAGAGTAGTAACACGGAACATCTCTCCGGCTCCTTCGGCATCCGATGCCGTGATTATTGGTGTGTGAATATTAAAAAAGCCCCTGTCATTAAAAAACTTATGAACGGCAAAGATCATTGCGTGCCTGATCCGAAAGATAGCACTAAAAGTATTTGTTCTGAATCGCAAATGTGCTTTCTCACGCAAAAATTCCAACGAATGCTTTTTCGGTTGTAATGGATATTCATCGGGATCAGCTTCACCAAGAATATTCAGAATATTTGCCTTGACCTCTACCTTTTGTCCACTACCTGGTGACTCAATAAGCTCTCCAATAACCTCAATTGCGGCTCCGCTATGAATACGCTGAATAAGCTCTTCATCAATAATTTCGAAATCAACAACAATCTGAATATTCTTTATGGTTGAGCCATCGTTCATAGCAATAAAAGCAACATTCTTGCTCCCACGGCGTGTACGTACCCAGCCCATAACCTTTCTAGTTTCCCCAAACTCATTGGAGTCAAGTAAATCAATAATCTTAGTTCGTTTCAAGTTATCCATTTTATATATTTTTTCAAATCTAAAAGTTTTGCAAAATTAATGACTTTTTGGTTTCTAACTTGAAAAAAGAAAACACATACGAAAAAACCGATTTCCGTTTATTTAACTAATTTTGCAGGCTCAATGGGTTATTATCTTGACATATTACCTCTTTCAGGCTGGATTGATACGCAAGGGCTTCCCCTCGTAATCAGTGGGCCTTGCAGCGCTGAAACGGAAGAACAGGTATTAGCAACGGCACGAAAACTTGCGGAAATTTCTCAGGTGAAAATATTCAGGGCAGGTATATGGAAACCAAGAACCAGACCGGGTGGCTTTGAAGGTGTCGGCGAAAAAGGTTTGGTCTGGTTAAATAATGTAAAGAAAGAGACCGGACTGTTGACTTCTGTGGAAGTTGCAAACCCTTTACACATTGATCAGGCATTAAAACACAAAGTTGATATTTTATGGATTGGGGCCAGAACAGTTGTCAATCCATTTTCAATTCATGAACTTGCCTCTGCTCTAAAAGGTGTGGATATTCCGGTTATGATTAAAAATCCTGTAAACCCGGATATTGATCTTTGGATTGGTGCTCTTGAGCGATTCAATAAGGCCGGTATCTCAAAACTTATAGCCATTCATCGTGGTTTCTACTTTTTTGAAAAAAACCCATATCGCAATGCACCTATGTGGGAAATACCCATTGAGTTAAAGCGTATTTTTCCTGAGCTTCCGGTTATTTGCGACCCGAGTCATATTTGTGGCAGACGTGATACATTGAAGGAAGTTGCTCAGAAAGCCCTTGATCTTGAAATGAATGGTTTGATGCTGGAATCACACATTAATCCTGATATTGCTTTGACAGACAAGGAGCAACAGGTCACACCCGAAGATTTGAAAAAGCTCCTTTCAACGCTGGTAATCAGAGAGCGAGAGGGTAATGTGGAGTTTGAAACAAAACTTGAAGAGCTAAGAACAGAAATTGATAAGCTGGATGCTGAACTTTTAAATATTATTGCCAGGAGAATGTATGTTATTGACGAAATTGGCAAATATAAAAGCAATAACAACATTACCATACTTCAACTTGAACGATGGAATAACGTTGTAATCAACAGATTAAGGACAGGGATTAAATCTGGGTTGAATAAGAAATTTTTACAACAAATCCTTGAGGTTGTACACGAAGAGTCGATAAGAAGGCAAACAGATATTTTTAATAGGAAAAATAACAGATAATCAGTCAATTAGATATTATTCTTTAGACGAAATAAAATATTTCTTTAATAAAATTCTTAAAATCTGAAATGTAGGTAGTATATTTGGCAGTTAAAATATTTAAAAAATGGTACTCAATTACATTATATCACTCGCATTAAGTCTTGTTTTGGCAATATTACTTTACTATTTTGTCAGATACCGCCAGGGAAAAGAAATTTTCATTGGCCTGTTTCACAGTTTCCTCTGGGGGATGGCCAGTATTGTTATTGTTTTTATCTTTCAGACAATAGCATATTGGTATGGTCTTTCCAACCTTACAAACCTTAGAAGGATTTTCTTTTACTCATTCGTTATAAGTGGTTTTGGCTCTGAATATGGAAAATATCTTGTTTTGAGATATTTTGCTTTTCCGAAAAACAATTTTTACGGCCCGCTTGACTCAATCACATATTCGATTATGATTGCTCTTGGTTTCTCTTTTATGTCGAATGTGTTGTACTTCACGCTTCCTTTTTATGGGGAAGTTGATTTTTTCTATGCAATCACGATGGTTTTTGCAAATGTGGTTTTCGCCATAATTCTTGGATTTTTTGTTGGTATGGCCAAATCACGTGAAAATAAATTTATCGATTCAATGACAGGCCTTTTCGGAGCTGTATTTTTCCACGCTTTATATGAGTTCTGTTTTAGAACCAATGATATTAAACTGTTGATTTTCTTCAGTATCGGGGCACTGATAGTCGTATTGCTTCTTTTCTATAAGGCAGTTGAAATTAATGTGGAATACAAGAGGATAAAGAAGTTGTAGTTTGGGTAGATTAGTACTTGAACCCGGATTGCCCTTGCTAAGGCAATAGTTCAGCTCGTTACTCACTTCCTATTGCATAAGCCGGGTTGAATGTTAGTAACCATTTTTAGATACAGTACACAAGGTCGAAAATGCCAACTGATGACTGATGACTGCCAGTTGCCGATTGCCGGATGAAGACTACCTTTAACCCTTCTAAATTATCTTATAGATCTTTCCGGGCAAGCTTTTAACAACCCCTTCAAATTCAAGATTAAGCAATGCAGATGCCACTTTACTTGGTGTTAGTTTTGAGTTCTTTACGAGATAGTCAATATTAGCCTGATTCATATCTTTCAGAATATCCATCAGGATTTTCTCATCATCTGAAAGCTCAATAAACAGTTTACGCTGTTTTGGCGGTTTTTTAGATTCGGTTTCCCAACGCATCACATATTTAATGTCA
Source organism: Bacteroidales bacterium (assembly GCA_029934735.1). Taxonomy (GTDB): domain Bacteria; phylum Bacteroidota; class Bacteroidia; order Bacteroidales; family JAADJA01; genus JAADJA01. The sequence continues at coordinate 9,792 of JAOZLR010000016.1, read as the reverse complement.
TCGGCAGATTGGATTAATGCAGCACGATTTGTTTTAATAAACAGATTGCACCCTTCTGAGTATTTATTGTCAATATCACCTGGTACTGCAAAGACATCCCTGTTATATGAATTTGCAATATCAGCAGTTATCAGTGCGCCACCTCTTTTGGCTGATTCAACAACAACAAGTGCATCAACCATTCCAGCTATTATTCTGTTTCTCTGGGGGAAATTTTCTCTGTCGGGAATGGATTCAGACAAAAACTCAGTTAATATTCCGCCATCGTTTTGCATTTTTATTGCTAAAGATTTATTATCATAAGGATAAATACGATCGAGACCGTGTGCTACAACTCCGACCGTTTTAAGATTGTTTTTTAGTGCTGCTTTATGACTGCATGTATCTATCCCGTAAGCCAATCCGCTTACAACAAGAACACCAATATCTGCAAGACCCTCAACAATTTTTTTGCAGCTCTCTTTACCATACTCAGTTGCTCTTCTTGTCCCCACTATCCCAACAACTTTTTCTGCATTTAAATCGGCATTCCCCTTATAATAAAGAAGAATGGGACTGTCAATGCAATGTCTCAATCGCAATGGATACTCTTTATCTGTATAATAAAGAGACTGAATATTGTACTTTTCAATAAAAGCTATTTCTTTCTCTGCACGTTCAAGAACCTTTTGCGATAGGATAGAATTGACTGTAGCTTCGCCAATACCAGGAATCTTCATCAGGGCTTTTCGCTTCTCCCTGAAAACAGCTTCAGGGCTGCCACAATAAGAAATCAGTTTCTTTCCGTTGACATCGCCAACGCCCGGAATCAATGTTATGCCTATTCTGTATAAAAGCAATTTTGTTAAATTTGGAAGGTCAAAATTAAAAAAAAATAACATTACTTTTGCCAAAAAACGGATATTGTATTGAAACATAAGCCAAAGATTTTAGTTTGCCCTCTTGACTGGGGAATAGGTCATGCCACAAGGGATGTTCCTGTAATACGAGAATTACTGAGGCAGGGTGCAGATGTTATTGTTGGAGCTGATAATCGACCCCTGGCTTTTCTGAAGAAGGAGTTTCCCGACCTCAGGTTTGTTAAATTTCCGGGATATGAAATAAAATATCCTAAAACCGGTAGTATGACATTGAAAATGGCTCTCTCTACTCCGTACATATTGAAAGAGATAAAACGGGAGAACAGATATCTTGATAAACTCATTGATGAAATAAAGCCGGATGCCGTTATCTCCGACAATCGTTTCGGGCTATGGACAAAACGTATTCCATCAGTTTTCATAACACATCAGTTGATGATAAAAGGCCCAAAGATTCTTGAACCGGTATTGCATAAAATAAACTTATCATATATATCAAAATATAACGAGTGCTGGATACCTGATACGGAGAACGGTGAATCTTTGACAGGCGACCTGTCGCACAAATATTCGCTCCCGAAAAACGCATTTTTTATTGGGCCATTATCCAGATTTACTGATAATCAGGAAGTAAATAATAAATATAAACCGGATGAAAATTATAAATCCGACATTCTTGTGATGCTCTCAGGGCCTGAGCCACAACGTACTATATCTGAGGAAATAATTCTGAAACAGGTTAAGGATTCTGAATACAGTTGTGTAATTTTGAAAGGCATGACTGAAGAGGATAACGAGATGATATCTGATGAAAGAATCAAAATTTTCTCACATCTTGAAAGTGGGGAATTAAAAAAATATATTCTAAATACAAATTTAATAATCACAAGAGCCGGACACTCGACAATAATGGACATTGCGGCACTTGGCAAAAAAGCAATACTGATACCTACTCCGGGACAAACAGAGCAGGAATATCTTGCTAAGCGGTTTCTTAAAAATGGCATTTTCTATAGCTTGTCACAAAATAAATTTGACTTACACAAGGCAATAAACGAAGCGACAAAATTTGCAGGAATCAAATTGGTTTCTGACGGTTCTGTTTTAAAAGAAAGAATTACTGTACTATTAAACAGAATTGGTCGTTAACTAATATTTGGGCAACAATTTACTATCTTTGCAACCTCAATTTATCATTATATGTCAACATTAAATTATATTGTATGGACTGTTAACCCTGAAATTTTCAGTGTGGGAAGTTTTGCTGTTCGCTGGTACGGACTGTTGTTTGCCCTTGGGTTTGTGGTCAGTTATATTATTATGGATAAGATTTTCAAGCACGAAAAGATAAAACATGAGCTGCTGGATACACTTACCACATATATGGTTATCGGGGTTGTTGTCGGGGCTCGTCTCGGGCATTGTTTATTTTACGAGCCAGAGTATTATCTGAAACATCCTCTTGAGGTTTTAATGATATGGAAAGGCGGGCTGGCTAGTCATGGAGCATCAATAGGTATTCTTGTTGCATTATGGCTCTTTTCCCGAAAGGCAAAAAAACCATATATGTGGATATTGGACAGAATAGTTATTGTAGTTTCAATTGCAGCCGTATTCGTTAGAACAGGCAATCTGATGAATTCAGAGATTTATGGTGATGCAACTAATCTTCCCTGGGGATTTATTTTTACAAGATGGGGCGAAACCGTTCCAAAGCACCCTACTCAGTTATATGAAGCTTTAACCTATCTATTTTTGTTTGTCTTGCTTTACTATATTTATATGAAAAAATGGCCAAAATTGAATAGCGGCTATCTTTTTGGTTTGTTTCTGATGATTCTTTTTGGCAGCAGGTTTCTCATTGAATTTATAAAAGAACCCCAGGTTGAGTTTGAAAAAACGATGGTATTAAATATGGGACAGCTGCTAAGCATTCCGTTTATAATTGCAGGTGTAGTCATCTTTGCTTATTCATTCAAATCGAAAAAGGAGTGATTTAAGCCGGTAGGATTGGCTTGCCAGTCAATAGCAAAGGGTAAATCTAACTTTGCAATAAAAAACTAATGAAAACAATAATATTTTTCTTCTCTCTAACAATTATATCTTCATCTTTATTCGGTGCTTTTACCATTGAGCAAGCCCTGATAAACACATTAACCAAGAATGCTCAGAAAAATATTGAACCTCTTCCTGAGAATATTCAGATAATATATAAAAACTTTTTGACAGAGTATTCTGACGGCATTATGGCATATATGATATCTACAGAGAATAATGCAAAATTATGGGATGCAGACCCTGGTGATTTTCTGGATAATTATATGATTGTGAAAGAGTTGATGAGGATGGAGGATTATGAAAAATATACAGATGAATTTGTTTTGTCATATATTATTAAGACAACCGTTTCTCACGAAAAACTAACAAACTATCGTAAGGTGTTCTCAGACCTTGGACTGTTGGATTATGTAACAAAGTATCCTGATATAGAAGAGAGAATTCGTGAAATAAATCTGTGGTGCAGAGAAAATTTGATGTTTCTTTCAACATCAAGCAGAACACAGGATCCACTTTCAATTCTTGAGAAAAGTAATTTAGGACGATGTGGGGAGATGCAGGTTTTTTTCGTTTCAGCTTGTAGAACTATTGGAATTCCTGCACGACCTGCCTGGACCCCAAGGTGGGCTCACACCGATAATAATCATGCATGGACGGAAGTGTTTGTTGATGGACGATGGCAATATGTTGAGAATGCTCAACCTGATTATTATCTAAATTCTACATGGTTTTCCGGATCAGTAACAAAAGCTCTTCTGGTATTGGCTCGCAGTAGTTTTCCTGATAGTGAGGACGATGTTATTGTTAAATCAGTCAATAATAACTATGTTAATTCAACACGATATTATCAGAAAACGCGTGATGTCAAATTTCAAATAATTGATAAAGATGGTAATCCGGCAGATAGTGCATTTGTAAATATCTTTGCTTTCAATTTCTCAATGTTTTTATCCCTGGTGGGAATTCAGGCAGATAGCCTCGGAATAGCATCCATAAATATTAGCAGAGGTGGTTTTCTGGCAGTTGCCCATAAAGACAGTCTGTTTGCATACATTAATGTTCCTTATGGAGAAACCTCTGCCAAATTCAACCTCATTTTAGATGATAAAGGATGGAAAAATGAAGATTTTGTTTTCAATTTTCCGGAAGCTACCGGCATCAGAAAAGATGACCCTGAGTTTTTTGCAGAGAGAAAGAAAATATCTGAGGAGAAATACAATGAACTTATTAAAAAGATTCAATCTCAAGAAATTCCTGATTTTGCACCACAAGATAATCCTGATTTTGCAACAGTATTTGTTAACAGTAAGAATAACAAGCAGGAACTGTTGAATTTTATCAGAGATAATGATAATATCAAAATTGATTTCTGGAGCAATATTTTAAAAATTGATCAGAAGTTTCTCTGGCAGGCAAATCAGGTTCAGTGGCAAAATATTTATGATACTTTCATCGAATTGAAGAGTTCTGAAATTGCTGATAACATACTCCCTGGATTGCTTACACCTAGTGTTCATTATGAAATTCTGCCAATGGTTCGGATTCCGCTAAAGTATAAAATTCCAACAAGTAGTGATACAACAAAAAGAATATCAGAGCTAATTGATATGCTACATTCAAAGCATAAAATTGATGGAGAAAAGGGCCCTAATGGATTGCTTTCTCTTGATAAATTATTGGAAGCTGATTATTTACAGGATTTTCAGTTCAGAACATTATGTTGCTATGTGTTGCGAGCAAATCATATTCCTGCTTCATACAGTCGGATTCCTTCAACGATAACAGTAATGTCTGATGAATTATGGAAGAACTATAATGTTGTTGAAAATAGTTTTTCAAAACCACAGGATAAGAGTGCTTCACTATTAATTCCTGTTGAGTTTGATCTTGTTGATGATTCCGAGCAACCTGTAACAATCAATCCTGGTAATATTTCCACAACGATTTTCAAAGGGGGTATTTTTTATATTAATGATCGTCAACTCAGTTATGATAAAAAGAAAAGTAAACTTTCAGGAAAATTGGAAAAAGGAGATTATCAAATCCAAATTGGAATTCGGGAAAGCGGAGAACTTACTAAGGTGAAGCTTGTTTCACTAAAATTAAATAATCAGGAGGGAATAAAAGAAACTCTTATTTTTAAGGATTTTAAACGGAAGTGGAAGGATATGGATGCTAATTATTATGATTTTATCTCTTCATTTACTAACGAAAAAGATAAGGATTATATCGTGTTGATAGGAGATTATGATAATGAACCTGTTCAGCGGCTTGCTTCAAAGACCCGCAGTAATATAGAATCACAAAAGTTTGTCTGGGTTGGAAAAAATGAATCTGCTTTTGCTATTTCCAATTACATTACTTCAGATAAATATGAAGATTTTCTACAGGAAAATCCCGAACTAAAGCATCGCCTGATTACCTTCTACTTTGATTCAGAGAATGACAAGTGGACAATGTTTGAGGGAATCTGGGATTTACTGTATAAGTAAATTATTTAAATTCTGTTCAAATTTACTGACTACAATACTTATTTTGATAATCTCCTCGTTCTATTTAACCACCTTCAACCCCAACTCATCCAACTGCTCATCAGAAATTCCTGAAGGTGAATCAATCATAACATCACGTCCGGCATTGTTTTTCGGAAAGGCGATATAATCGCGGATAGAATCTGAGCCTCCAAAAAGAGCTACCAACCTGTCGAAGCCAAGTGCAATACCACCATGTGGCGGAGCTCCATATTCAAATGCATTCATAAGGAATCCGAATTGACTTTGTGCCTCATCATCAGTAAAGCCCAGTAATTTGAACATCCGCTTTTGCAACTCTTTGTTATGTATCCTTATGGAGCCACCGCCAATTTCAACACCATTAATAACCATATCATAGGCATTTGCTCTTACTTTCCCCGGATCAGTATTTATCAATTCTATATCTTCAGCTTTTGGTGAAGTAAACGGGTGATGCATAGCATGCCAGCGCTCAGAATCCTCATTCCATTCGAGCAACGGAAAATCAACTACCCAAAGTGGTTTGAACACATTCACATTTCTAAGTTCCAGACGATTGCCCATTTCCAAACGCAACTCATTGAGTGCTTTACGCGTTTTGTCAATATCGCCTGCCAAAATCAGCATCAGGTCACCGGGTTTTGAACCAAATTTTTCAGCCCATCTTTTCAATGCATCCTGATCGAAAAATTTATCAACCGATGATTTAAAAATTCCATCTTCATTATACTTGACATATATAAGTCCCTGGGCTCCAATCTGTGGTTTTCTTACAAAATCAGTCAACTTATCTAATTGTTTCCTTGAATAGTTTCCACAACCCTCAGCATTAATACCTACTACGAGCTCAGCATTATCGAACACTACAAAACCTTCTCCTTTTGCAAGGTCATTAAGCTCAATGAATTTCATCCCGAAACGGATATCAGGTTTGTCAGAGCCATAATATTTCATAGCATCATCATACGATATTCTGGGGAACTCGTCGATCTCAATTCCTTTTACAGTTTTAAACAGGTGTTTTGCCAGACTTTCAAAAGTATTAAGAATATCCTCCTGTGTCACAAACGACATTTCGCAATCAATCTGTGTAAATTCAGGCTGACGGTCGGCGCGCAGGTCTTCGTCCCTGAAACAACGAACCAATTGAAAATAACGATCGTAACCGGCCACCATCAGCAATTGTTTGAATGTTTGAGGCGATTGTGGCAAGGCATAAAACTGCCCGGTGTGCATTCTCGAAGGAACCACAAAATCACGCGCTCCTTCTGGTGTGGACTTGATAAGGAAAGGTGTCTCTATTT
>JAOZLR010000016.1:0-2957 GCA_029934735.1 Bacteroidales bacterium | reverse complement strand
CGGGTTTCGATTGATACTTTATGACGTAGGGCAAGATTCTGCTTTACCGGATTACGTCGAAGATCGAGATAACGGTATTTCATCCTGAGTTCATCACCACCATCGGTGTTATCTTCTATGGTAAAGGGTGGTGTTTTCGACTCATTCAGAATTTTAAAGTCCTCGGCAATTATTTCAATTTCACCTGTTGGCATTTTCGGATTCTTGTTGCTTCTTTCGGCCACCTTACCAGTTACTGTAATTACAAACTCTCGTCCAAGTTTTCTTGCCTTTTCACAAAGTGCAGAATTGATCTCCATATTAAACACAAGTTGAGTTATCCCGTATCTGTCACGCAGATCAATGAAGGTCATTCCTCCGAGATCTCTTGATTTTTGCACCCAACCGGCAAGAGTCACATCCTGTCCGGCATTATTGATATTTAATTCTCCACAAGTATTTGAACGTAGCATAATTTTCGATTTTCAATTTTGCTGCGAAATTAAGAAAAAATAGTAATCTCTTTGCGCAACATTGTGGTTTCTTTGAGTAACTCTGTGACATACCCGCCTGACCGGACGGGCAGGACTATTACACATAAAAAATCAGACTCCCCCCATCAAATAATTTACCTTCACACAACTCTATAATCTCCATTTCCAATCTTTCGATAAATGACCTTACCCTACGTCCATTGTTATACCTGTCCAAACTTCCAAGAACAAAAACCTTTCCCTCATAAACCCCGCAGGCACCTCCAAAAAAACCGTTAGGAAAGCCCGGGAGAAGAATATCTAAAGAGTCAACATACAATACATCCAAACCGTTTTGCAACAAGGCCTTTTCAGTTCCCCTGTCGGATGTTATAAAACTATCTTTATTCAAAGGGAGCAGATTGCATCTTGTATATGCCTGATTCACATCAATCTTTATTAGATTTTCAGTGGCATTTTTAATTGCACTATCAGTATATTTTAAATTATGAATCAGATACTTTTGGGTTACAACCGCATTATAAAAAGCAGTGGCCGGATATTTTGTTCCAACCGACCTGTCTCCTTCAATAAAATTTACTCTTAAATCTTTTAACTGCTTTTTGAATTTATTGGGCAAGTTCGGGGCAATAACAAGGTCTTCCTTAATCTTACAGAAAAATATATCAGGATGGCCTGAAATGGCTTCATAGGTGATTCCTTGTGTCTCAAGAAATATCACATTCCCATATTCCAGCAACTTCTGTTTTGCCTTGTCAGGTATCCTATTATCTGCTATTATCAACATTTTTACAAAATAAAGAAAAAAATCATCAAAATTGCCTATGTTTGTAATGAATATAAACTCATAAATGAAATTCACAAAAGCAATAGTAAAGACTCCGTGCGTAAATATGATAAAGGGTTTATCAACCGCAAACCTTGGCACACCTGATTTTGAGCTTGCCCTTAAACAGCACGAACAATATATAAAAGCACTTGAGACCTGTGGGCTTGAAGTAACTATTATGGAACCTGACAATAGCTTTCCAGATTCGACATTTGTGGAAGATACTGCAATTCTCACTCCCGAATGTGCAATCATAACTAATCCGGGAGCACAAACGAGAAAAGGTGAAACAAAGGAAATTAAAAATGCGCTTACCGGGTTTTTTAACAATATTGAACATATTCAAAATCCCGGAACAGTTGATGGTGGCGATGTGATGATGGCAGGCTCTCACTTTTGTATCGGACTATCTGAAAGGACTAATGATGTTGGGGCTAAACAACTTATCAAAATCCTTGAAAGAGATGGATTCACCGGCTCCACGGTTAGGCTTGAGAAATTTCTTCATCTGAAATCAGGAGTGGCATATTTGGAAGATAATAATATGGTGGTTACCGGTGAATTTACAGATAATGATGCTTTCAGAAAATATAATCTTTTAAAAGTTGATGACAAGGAAGGTTATGCTGCCAATTGTCTGTGGATAAATGATTTTGTGCTTGTAGCAAAAGGCTTTCCAACAACAAAAGAGCTAATTGAATATGCAGGTTACAAAACCATTGAACTTGACGTTTCGGAATTCAGAAAACTGGACGGGGGATTGAGTTGTTTATCACTCAGGTTTTGAGTAATTAACTATCTATGAAGAATGCGATTGGCACACAGAGAAATACTTATTGAAGGTTGTCCAAAAAGCCAATCAAAATGTCATTTTGAGCGAAGTCGAAAAATGTATTATCATTGTGGTCAATCAGACTTCGACTCCGCTCAGTCTGACAATTCGGTTGTTAAATGCTTTTTAGACACAACCAATTGTTGATAGTAAGATAATAAAAACTTTAAACAGATAAAACATCTATGGCAGCACGCCAACACATAACGCTAAAGACGTGATAGGCACACGCCTGTGGCGTGGCAGAGCAGAAAGATGATAAAGCTCCGTTAGGAGCGAAATATTGGTAACCCCGTATGGAGCGCAGCGAAATGCGGGGCACAAATGTGTAAATGCTAAGTTTTGGCGGAATTTTTGAAAGCGTAGCCAAAAATCGTAACAAAACGGATATAGAAATAGAATCTGACAAATGTAATCGGATGAAAAAAATAACGGACAGTACAATAAATGCAGGCCTTTTAGCAATTCTGATTGTTACTCTGTTGTCCTGCGGCAAAAGAAATCCCGAAGTAATTATCAGCACCGAACTTGGTGACATCACAGTGGAACTCTACCCTGACAAAGCACCTGTGACTGTCGCCAACTTCATCAAGTATATTGAGGAAGGCAGGTTCAAAGGAGCAACATTTTACAGGGTAGTTACCCGGGATAATCAGCCAGACAATAATGTGAAGATTGAGGTCATTCAGGGAGGATTATTTGAAGATAATCACCCGCAGGCATTGCCGCCTATTAAGCACGAAACAACTGAGGAAACAGGAATCCTCCACAAAGACGGCACAATCTCAATGGCAAGATATGGTCCGGGAACAGCGACTGGTGA
>JAOZLR010000154.1 GCA_029934735.1 Bacteroidales bacterium | reverse complement strand
ATCTTAATCTAAAAAAATAATTAATAAAACCTTTGCGAATTAAAAAGTTTATACTACTTTTGCAGCCCCAAAAAAAGTAAAGATTAATAATAAAGTTAAAAGGGATTAACATGTATTTAACGACAGACACAAAAAAAGATTTTTTTAAGACGTACGGGAAATCAGAATTTGATACCGGTTCGGCTGAAGGTCAGATAGCTCTATTTACCTTCAGAATCAAACACCTTACCGAGCACATGAAAGAAAACAAAAAAGACCTTGCTACCGAGCGTTCGCTGGTTAGGCTTGTTGGAAAAAGAAGAAAGTTACTTGATTATCTGAAAAGAAAAGATATTGAGAGATACAGAGCCGTTATCAAGACACTTGGAATAAGAAAATAAATTACCAGAATAGCAAAAAAGGCAATTAAAAAAATTGCCTTTTTTTATAATAATCAATTTAATATTATGAGTAAAGAAGCAATTACAAAATCCTTCCACTTAATTGACGGAAGAGAAGTTAGTATTGAAACAGGAAAACTGGCCACTCAGGCCGACGGATCTGTTGTAGTTAAAATGGGTGATACGATGTTACTCGCAACAGTGGTCTCAAACAAAGAACCAAAAGAAAATGTAGATTTCCTTCCCCTTTCAGTTGACTATCAGGAAAAATATGCTGCCACCGGAAGATTCCCAGGCGGTTTTTTCAAACGTGAAGCAAGACCCTCGGAATATGAAATCCTGATCGCAAGACTCGTTGACAGAGCTCTCAGACCATTGTTCCCAAGTGATTACCATTCGGAGACACAAGTATTGATAACTCTCATATCAGGTGACACAAACACAATGCCTGATGGACTTGCAGCTCTTGCAGCCTCATCTGCAATATCTGTTTCGGATATTCCATTTGGCGGTCCTATATCGGAAGTTCGCGTCGGGAGACTTAACGGTGAGTTCGTTATCAACCCAAATGTCGAAGACCTTGAAAATCTGGACATTGACATTATGGTTGCTGCAACCATGGATAATATAATGATGGTTGAAGGTGAGATGAAAGAGATTTCGGAAGAAGAAATGCTCGAAGCTCTCAAATTCGCACACGAAGCAATAATACCACAATGCCAGGCTCAAATAGAGCTTGCTGAAATGGTTGAAAAAGCAAAAACAAAAAGAGAGTATTGCCACGAAGAAAAAGACGAGGCATTAAAAGAAATAATTCGTAAAGAAACTTACGATAAAATTTATGAAGTAGCAAAAAAGGGTACTGCTAAACACGAAAGAACAGAAGCCTTTGCTAAGATAAAAGAGGAGTACATTGCATCATTATCTGAAGAGGAGCGTGATAAAAAAGCATCTTTGATTGGCAGATACTATCACGACGTTGAGAAAGAAGCTGTCCGCAGATTGATACTTGATGAAAAGATGAGGCTTGATGGCCGTAAACTTGACCAGATAAGACCAATCTGGACAGAGGTTGATTATCTTCCTGCTACTCACGGGTCTGCAATTTTCACAAGAGGCGAAACACAGGCTCTCTGTTCAATAACACTGGGTACAAAACTGGATGAACAAACAATTGACGGTGCAGTTCTCGAAGGCAAAAACAATTTTATTCTTCATTACAACTTCCCTCCATTCTCTGTAGGTGAAGCAAGATTTATGCGCGGAACCAGCAGACGGGAAGTAGGTCATGGAAACCTTGCATTAAGAGCTCTGAAACAGGTAATGCCTTCGTCTGAAGACAATCCTTATACTGTTAGAATTATTTCAGACATTCTTGAATCTAACGGATCTTCATCAATGGCTACTGTTTGCGCAGGCACGCTTGCCTTAATGGATGCCGGAGTTAAAATTGCAAAGCCTGTCTCAGGTATTGCGATGGGTCTTATTACTGATGAAGGGCTTGAAAAGTATTCAATTCTTTCTGATATTCTTGGCGATGAAGACCATCTTGGAGATATGGACTTTAAAGTTACAGGTACAAGAGATGGTATTACTGCCTGCCAGATGGATATTAAAGTTGACGGATTATCCCACGAGATACTGAAAGAGGCACTTCAGCAAGCTAAAGAAGGCAGACTCCACATCCTTAACGAAATGGAAAAAACACTGAAAGAGCCAAGAGAAGATTACAAACCTCACGTACCAAGAATTGAGAAAATTACTATTCCTAAAGAATTTATTGGAGCAGTTATTGGACCTGGAGGAAAGGTAATCCAGCAAATTCAGGCAGAAACAAACTCAACAATAATAATTGAGGAAGTTGGTGACTTTGGAGTTATTGATATCATGTCAACAAGTAAAGAAACCTCCGACGAAGTTAAAAGAAGGATAAAAGCAATTACTGCTATACCTGAAGTTGATGAGGTTTATCTAGGAACCGTTAAGAATATTACAAATTTTGGTGCTTTTATTGAAATTCTTCCCGGAAAAGAAGGACTACTTCACATTTCTGAAATTAACTGGGAACATATAAAAGATGTTGAGAGTGTTCTTAAACCAGGTGATAAGGTAAAAGTCAAACTTATTGAAGTTGATACAAGAACCGGAAAGCTAAAGCTTTCGAGAAAGGTTTTACTTCCCAGACCGGATAAAAAGTAATAAAGCGTAACAATTTAAAGAGTTTCTCGTAGAATTTCCCGAAAGATCAGATTACTTTTTTTCGGGATTTTTTATGCTCAGGCATAAAAAGTCCCGGTTTGATGACTGACAGATAACTACATTAAAAACTCTTCATTTATGAGGCAACTCAAAATTATTAAACAGGTTACTAACAGGGATACAGCTTCTCTCGAAAAATACTTGTACGAAATAGGCAGGGTGGAGTTGCTAACTCCTGAACAGGAGGTAGCACTCGCACAAAGAATTAAACAGGGGGATCAGGTTGCACTTGAAAAACTAACTAAAGCTAATCTCAGATTTGTAGTCTCAGTGTCGAAACAATATCAAAATCAGGGCTTAAGTCTTCAGGATTTGATAAATGAAGGTAACCTTGGGTTGATAAAAGCAGCTCAACGGTTTGATGAAACACGTGGATTCAAATTTATCTCTTATGCAGTATGGTGGATACGTCAATCAATACTGCAGGCTCTGGCCGAACAATCAAGGATTGTGCGATTACCGTTAAACAGAATAGGTGACATAAATAGAATAAAAAAAGCTACTGCCACTCTCGAACAGGAATATGAACGTACTCCCGACCCTGCTGAAATAGCAAATCTTTTAAAAGTTGAAGAAGGTGAAGTGGCTGATTCTATAAAAAATGCCGGAAGACATATTTCGATGGACGCTCCAATTGTTGAAAATGAAGAAAGCAGTCTTTATGATGTAATAAACAATGACAACATGCCAAACCCCGAAACAGAATTGTTAAACGATTCTTTAAAAATTGAAATTGAAAGAGCAATTTCTACTTTATCGAAACGGGAAGCTGACATTCTTAGATATTTCTACGGTTTGAATAAAAAAATACCAATGACTCTTGATGAAATTTCTCAGATATTTGGATTAACAAAAGAAAGAGTACGGCAAATTAAAGAAAAAGCAATTCGTTCTCTGAAACAAACTTCAAGAAGCAAATTACTAAAATCATATTTGGGTTAGGCCAGATTGAATAAATCAAAGGCGGATGTAAACATCCGCTTTTTTTTATTAAGCATTTTTCAGAATTATTTTTACTTTTACAGCCTAAAAAACTGTATAATGAGCAAGCTAATCGCACCGTCAATTCTATCAGCAGATTTTTCAAAACTGGGCAGTGAAGTAGAAATGCTCAATTCCAGTGAAGCCGACTGGATTCATGTTGATGTTATGGATGGCGTTTTTGTCCCTAACATTTCTTTTGGCTTTCCTGTGATTGAAAAGATAAAAGAGTATGCTACCAAACCCCTCGACGTACACCTGATGATCATTAACCCCGATCATTATTTCGAAAAATTCAAATCAGCCGGAGCTGATATCCTGACAATCCATTATGAAGCAGAAACACACTTACACAGAGCTGTTTCAGCAATAAAAGAGCTTGGCATGAAAGCCGGAGTTGCGCTAAATCCTCACACACCGGCAGCTTTACTGGAAGATATTATTCATGATCTGGATTTAGTTCTGATTATGTCGGTAAATCCGGGTTTTGGCGGACAAAAATTTATCAGTAATACATATAATAAAATTAGCCGGTTGAAAAAGTTAATTAACGATTCCGGCTCTAAAGCACTAATCGAAGTTGATGGAGGTGTTAATTTAACAAACTCGGCTAAGCTGTATAAGACAGGAGTAGATATTCTTGTTGCAGGGAACAGCGTTTTCTCATCAGTTTCTCCAAAGCAAACCATAAAAGAGATCAAATCTGCACGCTGGTAATTGACTGAAACATACAGCGCTACTCAATACATTTACTTTTTTGATAGAATTTCTCATAAATAATCAGAACTTTTCTGTCTTTTTCAAGTATAAGCAAAGTGCAAATCAAATTCGCTTAAACAATGAAAAGATCAATACTTATCTTCAGCGCAATTTTTACACTTTCATGCTTTCTGTATTCTCAGACTGAAAATTCAGACAATGTAGCAGTTAATGATGCAAATAAACCTAATCTTAAAGTTGAGGCAAATAGCGAAATAAATTTTCTTGAACTATATGAGATAAATAAATCTTCTGCAAAAAAAGCAAAAGCCCTTAGTAATGTTGATATTATGCTCGAGCCATCAACTACTTCTGATCTATCTGGCGCAACTATTCCAAAGGGATCTATTCTCGACACATACAAGTATTTTCCAAAAGAGGCTTGTTGGGCTGTCCATTACAACAATAGCTGGGGGTTTGTTCCGACAACTTCCATCATGCCTGTTCAGGTTAATATTCCTAAAAATGACTTTTCCTTATATGATGAAGCACCAGTATTGCTATCACAAATAAAGTTAAAGTACCCTGAAGAGGCAAAAAAAAATGGTATTGAGGGGAAAGTATTTCTCAAATTACTTATTTCCAAAACAGGTACGGTTAAAAGTGTTGAAGTACTAAAAGGAATACCTGAACTAAACCAGGCTGCAATTGATGCAGTTAAAAACATAAAGCTCAAGCCAGCTAAATATAATGGCAAACCTGTAAATGCAGTGGTCAGAATACCAATAAATTTTAAGTTAGGAGAATAATCAATTGAGTATTATCAGCCGGCCAGTTGCCGGCTTTTTTTTTATTCTAAAATTCTGGATGAAATTTTCAACTCTACAGCAATACTCATTAGCTTCTTAACAACGTTGTCGGGCAAACTAATTCCCTCTTTAATCTTTTCCAGTTCTGATATCCTTTCAATATCTCCAGGAATTAAGACAGCCTCCTGTCCTTCAACCGGTGTGGCATTCCTGAAAGTACGTATCCATAAATCCATATAATCCTTAAACTCCTCAGCTGTTTGAAAAGCATCTATCCTTATTGCACCAAAAAAATGGCCTATTCCTTTATCTTCTGTTGCCTTATCAGTAGCAAGGTAGCCAAGAGTCGGCACTACTAATGGGCCAAAATTGGCACCTGGCAATACAGCAGACAGAATATCAACGATTGAAGTAAGGCAATATCCTTTATGGCCACCATGCTCCTCATCTCCCCCAAGGGTTTTTATTGCTCCGCCTTTCGATAAAATATCAGGGTCTGTAACCGGATTCCCGTTTTCATCCTGTAAAAGTCCCTCGGGCGCTTGCAACCCGGAAGCATACTTCTGGTCAAGCTTACCACGGGCAATTGGTGCAGTTGCAAAATCGGCTACATAAGAAGGCTCCTCACCGGCAGGTACGGCAACAGCAATAGGATTAGTCCCAAGCAAAGGTCCCATAGAATATGTTGGAGCTACAAGTGGATTCGCATTTGTCATTGCTATTCCAATCATATCATGCTCAAGTGCCATCATTGCAAAATAACCGGCAATACCAAAATGATAGGAATTCCTGACCGAAACCCAGCCTGTCCCGACATCTTTTGCCTTATCAATAGCAAGTTTCATAGCTTTTGGTGCCACAATAAGTCCAAAACCCTTGCCTCCATCAATCAAAGCAGTACCCGCTGTCTGGTTCACAACTTCAATATCAGGTTTCACATTCACCCTTTTATTTTTAAAAAGGTTTACATATTCAACGAGCCTCATAGCGCCGTGCGAACTAATTCCCCTTAATTCAGCCCTGACCAGAATATCAGCAGCCTGCAATGAATCTTGTGGGGAGCATCCCATTTTTTCAAAAACCTCTATAATAAATCGTCTAAGATTTTCAACATCAAACCTCTTCATATCTTTATCTACTTTAGAATCCGCCAAAAGTACAACTATTCTTTCTCACTACTAATAATCTCAAGCTAAGGCAAAATCCAGGGGATGTCCAAAAATTTGAATTTACTGTCATTTTGAGCGGAGTCGAAAAATGTATTTGTCTCAATATCAATCAGGTTTCGATTCCCCTCAACCTGACTTTTTGTGGACAAAATACTTTTTGGACATCCCCGGAATATCGATAAAAATGTTACCATAACAACCCCTAAATCCAGTCAGGGATGAAATATCTCTCTAACCTTGGGTTAATT
>JAOZLR010000153.1:4867-6594 GCA_029934735.1 Bacteroidales bacterium | reverse complement strand
TGTTCACCACCGAACAAAAACTGTCCGGTAACAAATTTTGTTATATATTTGCAAATAGAAGCAAAAACTCCAATCTTCTGAATTCAAAGCTATTGCTTTAATTAGCATATTTTTTGTTAATTGTGTTTTCTTTTTAATCAATGCTTATGATATATAGAATTTTTCTTAGTCATCAATGGAAGGAGATGACACGATCGCCGTTTTGGCAGAAAAATATTGCCCTCAATATCCTGCTTGGGTTTTTGGTTTTTATTATGCTGCTTTATCTGCTTGCTCTCGGACTGTTTATTGATAAAATCCTTATTGAACTTTTTCCAGACAAAGATCCGGTAGTGGTTTTCAATGGTATTATTCTCTATTACTTCGGTTTTGAGTTTTTGGTACGCTTTTTTATGCAGTCGCTACCTACGCTTAACGTTGAAACTTATCTGCACCTTCCAATCAAAAAATCGGCTATAGTCAACTATGTATCCTTTAAATCAGTTTTTGTTATTGGTAATTATTTGATGTGGCTGGTATTTTTTCCTTTTGCCTTCAAGGTTATTGCTCCAGAGTACTCTAACACTGCTGCGTGGGTTTGGGTACTGACAATGATAGTTTTGATTTTTAGCAATAATTTTCTGGCAACATACATTAAGCGTCAGCTTGCTAATAAACCATCAATTGTTGGAATATTCGGTCTGATATTAGTTGCTTTTGTCCTGCTTGATTATTTTGGAATAATTTCGGTTACAGCCTTCTCTTCCTATATTTTTGGGCAGCTACTCGAAAATCATATATTAATTGTTTTTTCGTTTGCTATTTTGGCTTTTACATATGCGCTGAACTATTTTTTCCTCAGGTCAAAACTTTATCCTGATGAAATCACTTCTAAAAAGAAGGAGAAGGTTGATTCTCTTTCAAATATAAAATATCTTAAAACGCTAGGGCTGACAGGTCAGTTTATATCTTTGGATTTACGCCTGCTATGGAGACACAAACGTACACGTTCCATAGTTTATATGGCCCCGTTATTTCTTGGATATGGATTGTTCTTTTATCCTAATCCGGCATATCAGAGCGGATACACTTTCTTTATTTTTATAGGGATTTTTATGACAGGTGGAATGATGATGAATTATCTGAATTATTGTTTTAGCTATGAGAGTAACTACTTTGATAATATCCTTGCAAATTACAGGGATTTTGAAGCATACGTGAAATCAAAATATCTGCTTGCTGCCTTTATTTCAACAGTATGTTATATAATAACAATTCCTTATGTCTTTTTTAATACGGATATTCTCCTGATAAACACAATGACGTGGCTATATAATCTTGGATTTTTGTCGTTTGTTCTTTTTTATTTTGCCACTTTCTCAACAAAGAGGATGGACCTTAGCAGGGGCGCTGTCTTTAATTATCAGGGGCTTGGTGCCACACACTGGCTCTCGATGCTGCCAGCATTCCTTTTGCCAATATTTATTTATGTGCCGTTCAATTGGCTTGGTTATCCCAAAGCCGGGTTACTGATAATAGGTGCTCTCGGGGTTGCGGGATTGCTGTTCCATAAAACTTTGTTAAATATTGTACTGAAGCAGTTTTTAAAACGAAAACATATTATGGCAACGGGATTTAGGGAGTAGAGAACCCGCTTCCGCTGTTCTGCTAGTTATCAGAACGGTAGATGTAATGAGTTAATGTCGGGATGTTGTTTGAATAGAATATAAAATGAGCGTGGACGCTCT
>JAOZLR010000153.1:1326-4767 GCA_029934735.1 Bacteroidales bacterium | reverse complement strand
GAGCGTGGACGCTCTAACATAAGAGGCGGTATGTTGGAAATAAATTATTGTAATTTGATAATAAGTTAAAGAGCATTTTTATGATTGAAGTAAAAGATTTAACAAAAGCATACAGTGGGGAAGCAGTTTTGGATGTTTTCGAATTAAAAATACATAAAGGTGAAAGTTTTGGACTTGTTGGAAACAATGGTGCCGGGAAAACTACATTCTTCAGACTTGCCCTTGACCTGATCCGGGCAAATTCAGGAATGGTTTTGTCCAATGGAAAAGATGTAAGGTCAGATAATGAGTGGAAATATTACACAGGTTCATATCTCGACCAGCGATTTCTCATTGATTTCCTGACTCCGGAAGAATATTTTGAATTTCTGAATAATATTTATGGCCTGACAAAAGGAGACCTTGAGCAGTTTTATGAAGATTTTAAGGACTTTTTTAATGATGAGATTCTTGATAAGAAAAAGTATATACGCGATTTTTCGCAAGGTAATCGACAAAAGGTGGGAATAGCTGCTGCACTGATGGCAAAACCGGAAGTTTTGATTCTGGATGAGCCTTTTAACGGCCTTGACCCATCAACACAAATCCGTCTTAAAAATCTTCTGAATAAGTTAAAAAACGAAAATGAGGTAACAATGCTCATCTCAAGCCATGATTTGAAGCACGTTACAGAAGTTTGCGACCGTATAGCTGTTTTGGAGAAAGGGAAAATAATCCACGATATTAAAACAAGTGAAGGGACTTTAAAAGAGCTGGAGAATTATTTTGCGGTTTCCTGATTTGAGACCTTTGCAAGGTAATACCAGAATTATAATTCATACTGAAGACTGCCGATTGCCGACTGAGGATTGCCGACTGAAAACTGATATTCAATCTTCCCAAAGTTCTGTCTGACCAACAAATAGATGCTTCACTATCTCCTTTTTCATCTCATCCCTATCCTTAAAAATAAAACGTTTTAGCTTAAAATAATTTTCGGGTGGTTTGTAATTGTGTTTCATAAAAAACAAATCTAAATAGTAAAGTGAGTTAACTTTGTCGTGCCAATCACCAATTTGTTGTTCCTTTTGCCGAATTTCATCACGGGTCATCCCAAGAAGAATGTGCCAGTCTGACAAATTAATCAGGATATTATATAAATAATAAATTTGCTTGAGTATAGTCCTGTTTTCATGAACCCTTTTTGTTATTTTTCCTTTACGGTTCATCTTTAGTAACGTATTTGATTTTCGTTTTACGAAAGCCTGCGTTTTCTCCTGAACAGTTTCTTTGTCAATTGATTTTAGTGCTTTGACAAACTTTTTGTCGTTAAAAATTTTATCACCATTTATATTGCCAAAACCCTTTTTAAGTTTTTCAATCTCTCTGTGCTCCTTTTCGAAAAGGTATTCACTGTATTCAGTAAATTCCAG
Source organism: Bacteroidales bacterium (assembly GCA_029934735.1). Lineage (GTDB taxonomy): Bacteria > Bacteroidota > Bacteroidia > Bacteroidales > JAADJA01 > JAADJA01. The sequence continues at coordinate 3,355 of JAOZLR010000153.1, read as the reverse complement.
GCCAAGCATTTCTTCGTACTTGTAAACCAGCATCTCTTCAACTTGCAATTCTCGTAATACCCCAACCGCCTTGAACAATATTCTGCCCCTCTTGAGATATTTTTTTGTACTAAATTTATTATCCGAAAGGAATTCAACAAGCTGTAAAAGAGCCCTTAGCCGTTTGATGCTTGTACGCATGTTGTGAACATCTTCTACCTTATAGCCTTCAGGAGCTCTGGCAAAACATTCATCAAAAACCTGCTTGTGTTCACGGTAGTAATTTTCTATAATTTCCATAATGATAAAATAGCTTTTTTGAAAGCAATAAAATTAATAAAAAAATTTCAAACGTTGGTTATATTTTATCACACAGTAGTGCAAATAGTTGCCTATTTCCTGTCCTCACATTTATAGCTATCATAACAATCCAGGACGGCGGCATAGAGCTCGTATTCTGTGGCTTCCAAAACAAATTCCGTATCCAGACTGCAGTATTCCCTGAACGTATCAATCTCCTCTTTTTTTGTCAGTCCGGTAGCTCGGGAGATAAATGAATCGGAGTATATTTCGGCAGCTATATTTTGAAGTCTTTCGCGTTCGACGACTGCCTGATACTTCCTTCTCATCTTACCTTCATGGCTGAACTTGTCGTAAAGCATAGATATATAAGAACCACCAATGATTTTCATTTCGCCACGTTCGTAATCTTCTAAATCAAAATTTATGAAGGTTAGAATATTTTCGAGATGGAGGTCAACTTTACGAGCTGTGTCGGGCAGGTTAAGGGTTATGAACTCCTGTTTGAATTGCTGAAATGTAGCAGGGTAGGGGTAAATTATTGCCTGCTCTAGCATTACAGTGTCCCTCGTCATAGTGATGGTTTGAAGCATCAATGAGTTGTCAGGCGATCCGGGCACAACAAAAAGTTCTGTTTTAAAACCCATAAATGAGAAGCGGACTGTATCGGATTCATCCACATTTAAGAGAAACATACCATCTAAATTAGTCAAAGTGGCAAGATGGCTGTTAAGATCAACAATATGCACATTTGGCAACTTAGTTCCGTTTTTATCGGTTACTTCACCCGAAAATGGCAGTTTGTCGCCCTGTGCCATAGAAGAGAAACAGGAAAAAACAAAATAAGAGAATATGAATAAAACCTGTTTCAAAAGATTCTTTTTTTGCAAATGTACAAATAGTTATAACGTAAAAATGTTAAAAAAGATTAATGTAAATTATTTAGTAATATTTTAATTAAAACCTACAAGATTCACCTGTCGCTCATCGCATTGCGCAAATCTTAAAGGTTTTTCCTATCTTTTTTTCTTCTCCCTGTCCTCAAGCCTGTCCTTATCCTGTTCTTTGCTGTCTTTTATCATATCATTCACATTATCCATTTCGGGACTTTCTTCCACAGCTTTCCAGTTAAAATCTTTATCAAACGGATTCATAGCTTTGTCGGGGTCAAAGATTCGTTTATCCACCGGAATGGCATTATAGGGAGTGAAATTGGGTTTATCCGTAAGGAAATCAGCCAGATCTGTAGCTGTTGCATCATATTGATTCAGATATGGCAGTCCGAGAATATGCCAGAAAGTTTTGAAAATACTCCCGAAACTGTAATGCGCATGGCTGACGTAATCCCTTTTGACATAGGGCGATATGACCATCAATACACTGCGGTGTGCATCAATATGGTCAACCCCGTTTTGAGCATCATCTTCAGTAATTACAATGAGCATATTTTTCCAATAAGGAGTATGCGACAGAAATTCCACAATTCTGCCTACAGCCAAATCATTATCGCACATATAACTTTCGCGGAAAGGATAGCCATCATCAGGACGATTACCAGCTCCATGATCATTTGGAATTATAACAGTTAAAAGTGATGGCATTTGCATTTCACTGTTAATCCACTTTTGGTTAAACTCTTCAATGAATCTGTCAATTCTGAACTGGTCGGGAATCCCTGTGTTATATGTCGGATACATCCGGGAAGTGTTTGAATGAAGTGGTGATGGCATCGGGTAATTATAGAGGTATC
>JAOZLR010000153.1:0-1226 GCA_029934735.1 Bacteroidales bacterium | reverse complement strand
GGTGATTCCTTTTCTCCGGGAAACAGGGGTATAGGATTGCTTTTTCTCCAATCCAACACTGGGTCATCAACTTGTATGAATGTAAAGTTGTTGTCAATCACCTGTTTTGTTAATTCCTGGAGTTTCTCATCCGTAGGAATGTCAATCACCTGTACGGTACCTTTCATAAGACTGCCGATATAACTTCCTTCCGGCCCAACCTGAAAATCCTTTCCGCCGTTTGGCCCGCTGCCATAGCCTTTTGCATTGGCAATTATTAGCTTTTTTCCATCACTTGATACTTTCAGTTTTGCAGGAAACCAGCCTGCCGGAATATGGCCTATAACTTCCAGTTTCTCAACATCTATCACTCCAATGGCATTAATTCCCGATTCGGCAATATAGAGCCTTTTGTTATCAGGTGAAAGGGCAAGTCCAAAAGGTATTTTTCCACGTAAATGATCGATCCGCTTATCCAAATCAAGATAAATTGTATTAACAACAGTATCAGACTTGATGTCAATAACAGAAATATTGTCATTGCTGCCGTTACTGACAAAAACATATTTTTCGGTAGCGACTACTGAATTGGGGCTGGCACCTCCCACAGCAGGAATACCTTCGATTAGTTCACCAACAAGAACGCCGGTTTTTATCTTTGCAACAACTTTTGGCTTTGTAATATTTGAAATATCAATTGTCCAAACCGACAAAGATTCAGGCACGTTGGGATCTCCAAGCCCCGGAATTTCGATTGTGTCATTTTTTATTCCGTTGCGTGCCTCCTCCGAATTATATGCAAAAGGTGGAAATGCCAGCGCAGTCTCTTTCAAATTATTATAATCAATACCTTTAATGAGCTCATATTCAAACATCCCCACATTTGCTACATAAACTCTTTTTTCATTGGGCGACAGGGTTATGCCAAACGGATACCTGCCTGTAGGTACAGTATTTATTAGTCTTTTTGACTTTATGTTAATTATTTTTACTTTGAAATTAACCTGATCTACTGCAAAGATCGTGGAGCCGTCATTGGTCAACACCATATCACCGATATATCCTTTTGTATGAAGCGAGTCTCCGATTTTTTCGGCACAATCAATTACTCCCAGCGAGTCCCCGGTTTTCGTGTCGAACATATAAATTTTGTTTGCCTGGCCACCTGCAACATATACTGTTTTGTTGTCAGGTGATATGGCAAGACCCATAAATACAGATTCAATTACTCCTCTGTCGCTATGTCC
>JAOZLR010000152.1 GCA_029934735.1 Bacteroidales bacterium | reverse complement strand
CCGAAACATACAAAATGACGGGTCAATAATGTTACGGTGCTCTGCACCTTGATTAAATGTTTCATTTTTAGCTAAACGGAAATATCCTTTTTTAAATCCAAAAGAAACTGCTTTAACTTTTTCAGAGTTTTAACAACTTCTATATTATTAATAGTCTCTTCCTTGTTTTCTTTCAGCTTCTTTTTGGCTCCCTCAAGCGTGAAGCCTCTTTCCTTGACCAGATGATAAATAATGTGAAAATTGTCAACATCAGCTTGGGTGAAGAGCCGGTTTCCCTTTTTGTTTTTCTTTGGGTTTATGATATCAAATTCCTTTTCCCAAAAACGGATAAGTGAGGTATTAACATCAAACATTTTAGCGACTTCGCCAATAGAATAGAATAACTTATGGGATTTTTGGTCTTTCACTTGCAAAATGATTAGTCAAGTGATTGTGTAGGCCGTGTAGAAAGTTCCAGCACAGTCTCGTACTCCTCGGGTGTGAGATCATTAAAGAAATAGTAAATCGGATTAACTGCTTTCCCATCTTTTCTGACTTCATAATGAAGATGCGGAGCTGTTGATTTTCCAGTATTCCCTACTGTTGCAATCACTTGTCCTCTTTCTATTTTTTGTCCTTTACGTACTTTAAATTTATGGACGTGAGCATAAAATGTCTGGTATCCATATCCATGGTCAATGAGAATACGGTTTCCATAACCACGACGCGATTTCTTAATTTCTTTAACAACGCCATCACCGGTAGAATAAATAGGTGTACCAATAGGAGCTGAGAAATCAATTCCTTCATGAAACTTCTTAACTTTATAAATCGGGTCTGTTCTGTAACCGAAATATGATGACAGCCTTTTTAAGTTCTTATTGCTTACAGGTTGGATGGCAGGGATACAGGCTAGCATCTTTGTTTTATTCTTTGCCATCTCGAAAACCTCGTCAAACGACTTAGATTGAACAACAAGTTCGCTAACAATCTTATCCAGCTTTTTGGTTGTATAAATTATAACATCCGAATTCTTATATCCTTCCAGTTTTGAATATCTGTCAGTACCACCAAATCCTGCTTTACGAATAGCTGAAGGAATAGGCTCGGCTTCAAAAATTACGCGATAAATATTATCATCCCTGTCGGCAAGGTCGTTCATAACCATTTCGGCATTATTCAACCTTTCATTAATAATCTGGTATTGCAGGTCAAACTGTGCGATTTCGCGCTTCAGCATCTTTTCTTTTGGAGAATCCAGAAAGGTATAGGCCAAAAAAATCACAACAGTAGCAAACACCGTTCCCGTTGCAACAACCCAAAGGATTTTTAGTAATCGCCGTTTAAATGAAGGTTTTACCTCTTCAAACTGAAGCGATTTCTTATTAAACTCATAATTTATCTTAGCCATATTGTTTTATATTCCTTAACTGATAAAAATGTTTCAAAAAAATTAAGAAATATTTCAAGCTGCAAAATTAAGGAAATAAATTAATTTTGCAATCTTTTTATTTTTGAGTATCAACACTTAATTGTTAATATTTATAATATTATGGATTCAAAACAGGTCAGACAAACATTTTTTGATTTTTTTAAATCGAAAAATCACAAAATAGTTCCCTCAGCTCCAATGGTTGTAAAAAACGACCCCACACTTATGTTTACGAATGCCGGAATGAACCAGTTCAAAGATATTTTTCTCGGACATTCAAAGCCGTCGCACTCGCGTATTGCCGATTCGCAAAAGTGCCTCAGGGTTTCCGGAAAGCATAACGACCTTGATGAAGTCGGACACGACACATATCATCATACTATGTTTGAAATGCTTGGTAATTGGTCGTTTGGCGATTATTTTAAAAAGGAAGCCATTGCCTGGGCCTGGGAGTTGCTTGCCGGAGTTTATAATATTAAAAAGGAGAATCTATACATCACTGTCTTTGGCGGTGATGAAGCTGATGGCCTGGAAAAAGATATGGAGGCGTATAACTTCTGGAAAGAGTTTGTTCCTGAAGAAAGAATACTTTTTGGCTCGAAGAAGGATAATTTTTGGGAGATGGGCGAATCAGGGCCTTGTGGTCCTTGCTCCGAAATACATGTTGATATCAGGGATGAAGCTGATAAAAAGAAAGTTGCCGGATGCGACCTTGTAAACCAAGATCATCCGGAGGTTATTGAAATATGGAATCTCGTTTTTATTGAATTTAACAGAAAAGCTGACGGAGTTCTTGAGCCGCTGCCCTCAAAACATGTTGACACCGGAATGGGCTTTGAGCGTCTGACAATGGTTTTGCAAGATAAAAAATCGAATTATGATACAGATATTTTTCAGGGAATTATAAAAGAGATGGAAAATATTTCGGGAATGCGATATGGAGCTAACCTGGAGGCTGATATTGCTATGCGTGTGATTGCTGACCATCTGCGTGCTGTTGCTTTTGCAATTGCCGACGGACAACTGCCTTCAAATGTTAAAGCCGGATATGTGATCAGGCGGATTTTGAGAAGAGCGGTAAGGTATGGTTATACTTTCCTCGGAATGCAGGAGCCTTTTATAAATGAGCTGGTACCTGCACTGGTTGAAAAAATGGGCGACCATTTCCCTGAAATAAAATCACAGCAGGAGCTTATCAGAAAGGTGATTGCAGAAGAGGAGCAGTCGTTTCTGAAGACCCTTTCCCTTGGAATTAAGAAATTTGAACAATATTTGAAATCAAATCCTGAAAAGAAAACTATTGACGGAGATTTTGCTTTTGAGCTTTTCGATACTTACGGGTTTCCCATTGACCTTACACAACTGCTTGCACGAGAAAAGAGCTTGGATGTTGAAATGGACGGATTTATGAAAGGACTTGAAGCCCAGAAATCGCGCTCGCGTAAAGCTGCCGAAAAGGAGTCGGGTGACTGGATAGTGGTTAAAGAGGGCGTGGATAAGACAGAGTTTATTGGTTATGATAACATTGAAGCTGAAGTTGAGATTGTAAAATACAGGATAGTTACCGAGAAGAAAAAGGAGTTTTATCAGCTTGTTTTTGATGTAACGCCTTTTTATGCCGAATCTGGTGGACAGGTTGGCGACCGTGGATATATTGCTTTCGGAGAGGAGAAGATTTTTATTGAGGATACTCAAAAGGAAAATGATCTTATTATTCATATTGCTAAAAAGCTTCCTTCAAGTATTGATGCGAAGTTTAAAGCTGTCGTTGATGGTGAAAAGCAAAAACTTACTACCAATAATCACAGTGCAACACACCTGATGAATGCTGCTCTGAAGCAGGTTTTGGGTAGCCACATCGAACAAAAAGGCTCTCTGGTTGATGATAAGCATCTTCGTTTTGATTTTTCGCACTTTTCAAAACTTACCGATAAGGAGATTGAAAAGATTGAAAAAATTGTGAATGAAAAAATCAGGGAGAATATTTTGCTTGATGAGAAAAGGGATGTTCTGATGGATGAAGCACTGGATATGGGAGCAACCGCTCTGTTTGGCGAAAAGTATGGCGATAAGGTCAGGGTCATTACATTTGATAAGGGTTTTTCGGTAGAGCTTTGCGGAGGCACACACGTTCCTGCTACAGGACAAATCGGCCAGTTTAAAATTGTGTCCGAATCAGCTATTGCAGCAGGTGTAAGAAGAATTGAGGCTATAACAGCCGGAAGAGCAGAGCAATATGTTGATGAGCATATTGCAGTTGTCAGAGAATTAAAAGGAGTGCTTAAAAATCCTAAAGATATTGCTAAATCGGTGCAGGCACTTATTGAACAAAATAATCAGTTGCAGAAGCAGATAGCAGCAATGAATTCTGAAAAAGCATTGCAGTTGAAAGATACTTTAATAGATAGAGCCGAAAATATTAACGGTATTAATTTTATTGCACAAAAGGTTGATCTTGAACCGAACAGTATTCGTGACCTTGCTTTTAAACTGAATAAGGAGGTTGAGAATATGTTTCTTGTCCTTGGTGCCGTGAATAATGGAAAGGTGACATTAACTGTAATGCTGTCCGAAAATCTTGTTAAGGAGAAAGGTTTGAATGCCGGAACTGTTATTCGTGACCTTGCCCGCGAAATTGGCGGTGGCGGCGGCGGCCAGCCGCATTTTGCAACTGCCGGTGGTAAAAATCCCTCCGGACTTGAAAAGGCTTTTGCCAGGGCTAAAGAGATGATCTGATTTGCAACTATTTTTGTTTTTTTGATTTCTACAGTATTTATTATTATCTTTGTTGATATAATTTTGAAGAGGGCTGCCAGGCTCTACTTTATGTATTAGTAACAAAACGATGAAAATAAGGATATTACTTACGATTTTAATATCTGCATTCATCATTATGAATGCAGAATCACAAAATTATTTTTGCCATCTACTAGGCGATAATTTAATCAAAGTATTTTATGATAAGACAAATGAGAAGAATAAATTATTAATTACCCATAAAACTATTTATCATGAAACGTATAATCATTTTTTTACAAATTTTATTTCTTCTTCAGGTTAACTGCTATGCAGTTTATTATAAAATAGCTGATTTTCAAACTAGTGGCTATGTAATATCACTCGATATTAAAGGTGACTACGTATATACTACAAAAAATTCCGGGCTAATGGAGATAATAAATATATCTGATCCGGAACAACCTCAACTGACCGGAAGCATCCAATTGTATGATTGGATTGACGGAATTATTGTGTCTGATACAATGGCATTCATTCTTTACTATGATAGTATTCTCTTTGTTAATGTTGCTGATCCGTTTACCCCTGTATATACTGGCAGCATATATGTTTTGAAACCATCAGATATCATTATTCGTAATAATATAGCATATATTGCAAGCTATTTTAACTTATATATTTATGATATTTCTGATATTCAGGCACCACAACTATTAGGAACATTAGGTAGTAAGTTTGATGGAATATGCATAAATGATTCACTATTATATGGTGTAAAGTCTGGTTGTCCTAATAGCCTTAGCGTAATAAGTGTTTCGAATCCGGAGAATCCGGTCGTAATTGGCGGAGGAATTAATCTATCCATTGGTTCATATGCAGATATCGAATTCTCCGATTTTTATTTATATATTGTTAATAGCAGGGATTTATGGAGTATAGATGTGCACGACCCGGTTAATCCTGTTGTTGTTGATACTTTGAAGGATGTACAGAGCGCAAATGGCATATATATTCAAGATGATATAGCCTTTATCAGTCATTTAACATCAGGTGTTAGGGTTGTTGACATTTCCGATCCTTATACATTATCTACATTAGGATACTTTGACACACCGGGTGGTTGTTGGCAAGCTGTTCCAAAAGATAATACTGTATATGTGGCTGATTCATATAGCGGACTTCAGATATTTGATATTGCTGATAATAGCAATTCATACATGGTCAGCACCTTACAAACGTCATATATGGCAAAAGCAATAGGAGCCCGTGATGACTTTGCATATATTGCCAAATATGGATATTATGGTCTTGATGTAATTGATATTTCAGATGTAAATGAGCCTTTATTGACAGGCTCTTATTTTGGTCAAATAGGAAGAGCAGATAATATATCGATATTAAATAATCATCTCTGTTTAAGCCGTGAATATCCTCAGCCAAAAGTTTTATTTATTGACATCTCAATACCATCCAATCCAACTCTTCTTAATCAGGTTGATCTTATCTACAGTACACTTAATGGGCCGATTGCGGTGTTTCAGACTACTTCATATGCTTTTGTCGGAACCGCAGATACGCTGAATATCTTTGATATTTCAGATTTTAGCAATCCTGTATTGGTAGCAAAATATACCACAACTGACCAAATAACGGATATTGTTGTTGAGGGTTATACTTGTTACGTTTCTGTCGGAGAAAATGGGATTGAGATCATCGATCTTGAAAGCATCAGCTCGCCGCAGTTTATAGGATCATATGATACACCTGGCAATGCTGTGAAAATGACTTTACAATCAGATAAACTGATTGTAGCAGACGGAAATGGCGGCATTCAAATATTGGATGTTTCAAATCCCTTATCTCCACAATTATTGGAATCAATAAAACCGCACAATAATTCAACCATTAACGCAAAACCGTTAATAGTTGATAATAAATTGATCATTGTTGATATGGAATGGAATGAGTTATTTACATATTCTATTGCTGACTTCAACAATATCCAACTTCTGTCTTCTTTTAGGATAAATGTTGAAATTAATGATCTGATTTATCATAATGAGTCATTTATTGGCACAATGAATAATTATGGAATGATTATTCTTAAAAATTCAGCAATTTTATCAGTTGATGAAAATGAAGCAAGTAATAAGCCACAGAGTAACCTGAAAATCTATCCAAATCCTTTTAAGTCTTCAACTATAATAAGTTTCAACCTGCACGAAAAGTCATTTGTGAATATTGAAGTATATAGTCAGACTGGAATGAAGGTTAAAGATTTGATTAATGAGTTTAAAGAAACCGGATCACATAATGTAATCTGGGATGGGACTGATATGAGTAATAATGCGATAAAATCTGGGACTTACATAGTTAGAATCCGATATGGAAAGGAAAATGTAGTCAGGAAAGTTTTATTAATGAGATGAAGCAGTAAAAGTATTGTTACC
>JAOZLR010000151.1:4899-6688 GCA_029934735.1 Bacteroidales bacterium | reverse complement strand
ATCATAAGGTCATATTTAATCTATAAACTTCAAATTTTAATTCCCTGATATTCTTTTTAATAAAGGCTTTTCATGACTTAGTTCATAGCAGGATCCGAAGGGAAATTTGACCAGTATGAGTAATCTTCTCCAAGTTGTTCTAACGTGTCATCCCAAAGGTTTTCAGTGTCAGCCTGCATTATCTTTAGTGGTTTGATTTTTGAAACCAACCAGGAATTTCTCTCAAGCTCTTCTTCGAGCTGATTTGCAACCCATCCAGAATAACCAACAAAAAACTTTATCTCATTACGGGCAATTCGGTTTATCATTATCAGTTCCTTAACAATTTCAATATCACCACCCCAGTACAATCCATTCAGTATCTCAAGACTATCATCAATAATGTCGGCGCGGGTATGAATAAAAAACAGGCTGTCAGTTTTTACCGGACCACCAATATATACAGGAGCATCAAAATCGGGAAAACCTTTTAAAATATCACCAAGCTTCCATTCAACAGGTTTATTGACAATCAATCCGAACGATCCCTCTTCATTGTGCTCGGCAAGTAATACAACTGAGCGCTTGAAGTAGTAGTCCAGCAAAAAAGGTTCAGAAATCAAAATCTTTCCTTTTGCCGGGCTGATATTATTCGTTTTTATCTTCAATATGTCATTTATATCTGTCATTTTTGATGTTTTTTTTCTTTTTTGTCACAAAATTGTACTTTTGACATCATTTATTACAGGTTTCAAATATACAAAAATAATACCTACTAATTCAATTGAAAAGAGATAATAACAAAATATTTAAACAACTCCGCGGGGAATATAGTTCATTTATATATAATGATATTTCTGTCTGCGTTGAAGATGAGGATGTTAAGGTTGAATATGATTTTTGGATTGATGATAAGTTCAACTTCAGACCAACCCTTACAATTCCTTTCAATGACTTTATTGTTAATAATTTGACAAATACTGGTATTGAGATACTTGCCTTTCATTTGGGGATGATAGAGCTGATTAGCTATTGGAAGTCGGCCTGTCCCTCAAAAATAATTATTAGGCCTTTTAAGCTCAATCAGGAGCAAATTGATTGGTGGAAGAAACTATATTTTAACGGACTTGGTGAATTCTTTTATACTAACATGATAAAAATATCACAGGATGATTTTGTGGAAATAGTATCAGAAAGTGATAATGATCTTCACCATCTCTCAGTCTTCTTTAATGAGAAAGTGATTATTCCAGTTGGAGGAGGAAAGGATTCGGTTGTCACACTTGAGCTGTTAAAAGAGAAATTTGATGTGATTCCTCTTGTTCTTAATCCACGTAAAGCAACAACTGATACTATTGAAGCTGCGGGATTTGGAAATGACAACTTTTTTAGGATTCAGCGTACCATAGATCCGCTTTTGCTGAAGTTGAATGATAGAGGTTTCCTGAACGGACACACACCTTTTTCGGCAATGCTGGCATTCGTAACCCTGTTTGCATCTGCAATGACTGGTGCACGACATATTGCCCTATCCAACGAATCGAGTGCCAATGAACCCACTGAAAGCGAATCGGGAGTTAATCATCAGTATTCCAAGAGCTTTGAGTTTGAAGAAGATTTTAGGGAGTATGTCAATAAATATATTTCTAAGGAGATAAATTATTTCAGCTTCTTGCGGCCTTTATCCGAATTACAGATAGCACAACTGTTTTCGGGATTCAGAAATTATCATCCTGTTTTCAGAAGTTGTAATGTTGGTAGTAAAACAGATTCGTGGTGCGGAAAATGTTCAAAATGCCTCTTTACTGCA
>JAOZLR010000151.1:0-4799 GCA_029934735.1 Bacteroidales bacterium | reverse complement strand
AAGGATATCCTTGATGATGAAACACTGGAGTCGGTTTTAAATGAGTTGACAGGAACAACTCCTGTAAAACCCTTTGAGTGCGTGGGAACAGTTGATGAGGTGAATGCTGCAATAATCAAAGCTATTAAAAATAACAGGGAAGATCTTCCAACTTTGCTCAAAAAGTATAAACAAAATCCCATGTTTGACCAATACAGAAATATTGATTTTGCAAAGTTGATGAATAATTTTAATGACGAGAATTTTTTGAAGAAGGAATTTGTAGAGATATTGTTGAATCAGAATTTTATTATGGATGAAAAGATAATAAAAAAATAAAAAATAACGAAAAAGCAGTGTTTGAATCAATAGGAAAAAAAATAGAAGGGAAGAAAGTTTTAATTCTTGGCTTCGGGAAGGAGGGGCAGTCATCCTTCAGATTTCTGTCGAGTTATTTCCCCGATATAGAAGTTGGTATTTCAGATAAGAATCCGGAGTTGTTATCAGAAGTCAGTGAGGAGATGAGGATATCCGGAAAATTTCATATTGGAGCCACATACCTTAACAATATCAGTGATTATGATCTTATTATCAAGTCTCCGGGTATTCCTGCATCATTGCTCGATGGGAAAGTTTCTTCAAAAATAATAACCTCTCAAACCGACCTTTTTCTTGCCCAATTCAGGAATAGGGTTATCGGGGTTACAGGAACCAAAGGAAAAAGCACAACCTCAAGCCTGATCTATCATATTCTTTTGAATAAATTTGAGAATGTTCATCTTGTTGGTAATATCGGTATTCCTCCATTTGATCTGATTGAAGAGATTAAAGATGATTCAAAAATTGTATTTGAGATGTCGTCGCATCAATTGGAAAATATAACCGTTTCTCCACACATTTCAGTTCTGCTGAATCTCTTTGAGGAACATCTTGACCATTATAATGGACTGGCGGAGTATCATTCAGCAAAACTCAACATAATGCGATTTCAGAAAGCAGGAGATGTTTTTATTTATAATGCAGATGATCCTGTTATCCAAAAGACACTTGAAAGAATACACACGAAGGGAACTCTTTTTCCCTATTCAGTTTCTAATGATTTTGAAGAAGGAATTTTTTATACGTCAGGAAAGATTTTTATTGTACAGGATAATAAAACATCCGAATTTGATTTTAGCAACAGACAAAATCTGCCTGGTAGTCATAATTTGTTAAACATTATGGCTTCTGTTGCTGTTGCAAAAATCCTGAATCTTGATGATCCATTAATACAAGAAGTTGTTCCGCATTTTAAAGGATTGCCACATCGACTTGAATTTATTGGTGAATATCAAGGTATTCGCTTTTTTAACGATTCCATTGCTACTATTCCGGAAGCTGTAATTGAAGCGGTTAAAACACTGAAAAGTGTTGATACACTTATCCTTGGCGGGAAAGATCGTGGGATTGATTATAGTAATCTCATTGAATTTGTAATTGATTCTGACTTAAAGAATGTTATATTTATTGGTGATGCTGGAAACACAATTTATGACGGAATTAATGCGAAAGGCGGAGCAAATGATACAAAATTATTTTTTATAGATGAGTTTGATGAGATATCAGAAATTATTAGACAAAATACACAAAAAGGCTCAATCTGCCTGCTATCACCTGCTGCTCCAAGTTATGACAAATTCAGAAACTTTGAAGAGAGGGGAGCTGCATTCAAAAAAATAGCAGAAAACCTGTGATTCTCTGCTATCTATTTTGTTTTTGATTCCTACAAGACTATTCTTTAGCTTCAGTTTTTTTATCTTCAGTATCTTCCTTTACTTTTGTCTCTTTCTTTGTAGTCGTCTTTTTAGCTGGTGCCTTTTTAGCTGGTGTTTTAGTTGAAGTTGCTTTTTTAGCTGGAGTTGTCTTTTTAGCTGGAGTTTTAGTTGCTGTTGCCTTTTTTGGGGCAGCCTTAGTACTTGTGGCTTTTTTCTTTTCAACCTTTACCACTTCATCCTTCTCTGCTTTAGGTTTAACTTCAGGTGTGTATTTTCTTGCTTTTTTCTTTTTTTTCCTAGAAACACCGAAGGAGCCTATAATTATTTTACCCCGTTTACTTTTTTTGTCACCTTTTCCCATAAGCTTAAATTATAAAATTAATATTCAAATTTTTGGGTAAAATTAAAGAAATAATGTTGAATACAAGCTATTAAGCTGAAAAAAAATAAGAAAAATGCCAAAATTTGTTACAATTATAAGATTTGAATCTACTTTCTCGTCTCTCTGCTATAAAATTCCTTTTCAAATATTTCAATTTTTTTAATAACAGACCTTACCCAATTTAGTTTAATATCCAAAATTTCATCATCAGACAATTTCCAGTTAATATTTGATTTTCGAAGCTTTTCTGATAGATGATGAAAAATGATGGCTGCCGAGACTGATATATTAAAACTCTCTGTAAATCCATACATTGGAATTTTCACATAGTCATCTGCATTTTCAAGGGCAATATCTGAGAGGCCTTCCAGCTCGTTACCAAAAACAAGAGCTGTTTTTGAATTAATTTCAAGATTATCAAGAGAATGATCATTTTTGTGTGGAGTGGTTGCAACAATACGATAGCCTTGCTTTCTGAGAGTCTCAAACGCATCCAATGTGTTGTTTTTCGATCTGTTGTGTTTTATCAGAGTTAACCATTTTGAGGAGCCGAGAGCTACATCAGGATTAACTTCGTATGTATTTCTGTTTTCAATGATGTGAACATCCTGAATACCAAAACAGTCGCTGGAACGAAGTACAGCACTGGCATTATGCGGCTGGTAAATATCTTCCAGCACAACAGTTATATGCCTTGTCCGGTATTCAATTATTTTGTCAAACAGTTGCTTTTTGTTTTCCGAAATATAGGTGCTTAAAAATTCAAGCAGCTTCTTTTTGGTCTCAATATTTAGATTAAAATCAGTCATTTTTATATCGAAAGCTTATTTGAGTACTAATTCTGTGCAATAGTAAGATTTGTTTTTAAATTCGCTATTCAGCTATTTATGCCTGAATCAACTTTCAGGAACTTACCTTTATTATCGTCTTTAATCATTTTTCCTTTCTCAATTATAACCATACCGTCTTTGATAACATATTCAGGTGAGCCTTTAATTTCAATGCCTTCATAAATATTGATATCACTATTTTGATGATCTGTTTTTGCAGAGATAATTTTTTCCTTATCAGGGTTCCAGATCACGATGTCAGCATCACTTCCTACAGCTATTTCACCCTTTTTAGGGTATAGTCCGAAAATTTTAGCAAGGTTTGTCGAAGTAATTTCTACTAAACGATTCAGACTGATTCTGTTTGTCAAAACGCCAAATGTATAAAGCAACTCCAGCCTGTGTTCCACACCTCCTGCTCCATTTGGAATTTTGCGGAAGTCATCTTTCCCCAATTCTTTTTGTTCCATTATAAAAGGGCAATGATCAGTTCCAACACTTTGAATTGTATTATCTGCAATTGCTTTCCATAAGGCCTGATTATCTTCCGGCTTTCGTAACGGAGGACTCATTATGTATGGCGCTACCTCACGGAAATCACCCAAATATTTTGATTTATCAAGAAGGAGATACTGTGGACAGGTTTCAGCAAATACCTTCTGTCCCATTGATTGGGCCTGACGGATAAAAATTAGTGAGTCAGCTGCTGAAACATGAACTATATATAAAGTGCAGCCCGTTTCACCTGCTAACTTTAAAGCAGTCTTAACAGCTTCACTTTCAAGGTAGGCAGGCCGCGAAAAGGCATGATATTTTGAACTCAAACGACCTTCGGAGGCAAAAATGGAATGCAATACATCAATGGCATCGCCCATTTCGCAATGAACTGCCAATGTCCCACCTGACTTTGCAATCACTTCCATTACTTTTCTTATCTCCTCATCCTCAAGTCCAATAGAGCTCTTATAAGCCATATATATTTTGAATGAAGGAATACCTTCTTTTATGATACACCAGTTTAGCTCTTCTGAAGTATTTTCTGTCCATTCCACCGGACTTACATGGAATGTGTAATCAGTCAGGCAATTTTCCGCTTCAATCTTTCTGTTTTTAACTGCCTCAATTATAGATTGTCCCCTTTCAGGTGTAACGAAATCAATAAGAGTTGTTGTTCCTCCAAAAAGGGCAGCTTTGCTACCGGAGATAAAATCATCAGAAGAGTAACCGGCAGAAGTTTTTAGGTGCATATGTACGTGAGGGTCAACTCCTCCTGGAAAGATATACTTTCCTGATGCATCAATGGTTTTAATATTGCCAGAGAAAGATTCTGAATCCCGGGTTATTTTTTCGATTTTGCCATTAGTTACAATTATATCTCCTTTGAGAGTTTTTGTAGCAGTGACTATAGTTCCGTTTTTGATAAGCAATGAGGCCATTAGGTTTTTTTTATGCAAAGATAAAAGGAAAAAAAGAAATTGAGGGTAAAAAGTTAAAATACCAAATTTGACTATTCGGTATTTTAATAAAGGGTATGTGAGCAGGATAATCCTGAACATTAATAACTTTCGGATTAACAGCCCGCCAGGCATTCCATAAAATCCGAAAGAGATGTGTTGGGAGTAAGAATTGTAACTACTTCAGTTTTCTCCATAATCTGACAGCCATTTCCTTTGAAAACTCTAAAATCTCATTTTCATTTACAGTAGTAATTTTTCTGTCTTTTACAATTAGTTTTCCGTTGGAAATTACGTGTTGAATATCGCTTGAACGAAATCCGTAAATGAAATGCCCCGGAAAATTATCTACAGTCACAGGGGTAGGAGGGTTGTAATCAAAAATGACAAGGTTATTGTC